>NZ_CP040058.1:3155000-3455000 GCF_005280655.1 Anaerostipes rhamnosivorans | reverse complement strand
TCTTCAACAAATACCGTCCTCAGTTCTACTTCAGAACAACTGACGTAACAGGTGTTGTTGAATTACCAGAAGGTGTTGAAATGTGCATGCCTGGTGACAACGTAGAAATGACAATCGAACTGATTCACCCAATCGCTATGGCTCAGGGATTATCTTTCGCTATCCGTGAAGGTGGACGTACAGTTGGATCAGGAAGAGTTGCTACAATCATCGAGTAATTCTAGATCTGTATTGTAATATACGATTAATAAAATCCGGGAAACCATGTTTGGTTTTCCGGATTTATTTACATTTAGCAAAGGAGTTTTTAGATGATACTTGAAAATAAATTAGGTATTACAGATTCTGCAGAACTTGCAAGGGCAGAAGAAAAAATAAGTAAGAAAAAGGCTGTAGAAATGTTTGAGTCTTGCTTTTTGGATCACTTGAATGCAGGATCATATGATGCTCTTGAACAAATTCATAAGTATTTGTTCGGAGATATTTATGATTTTGCTGGAAAACTCCGTAAAGTGAACTTGGCAAAAGGTAATTTTAGATTTGCGCCGATCATGTATTTAAAAGACGCATTAAAAAGTATAGAAAAAATGCCACAAGGGACTTTTGATGAGATTATTGAAAAGTATGTTGAGATGAATATAGCCCATCCATTTCGGGAGGGAAATGGGCGCAGCATGCGAATTTGGCTTGATCTCATGTTAAAAAATAAATTGGGTCAAGTCATAGATTGGAGTGCGGTTGACAAAGATGATTACCTGCTTGCTATGGAAAGAAGCCCCATAAAAGAGATAGAAATAAAAGTCCTTTTAAAACAAGCATTAACAGATAAAATAAATGACAGAGAAATGTATATGAAGGGGATTGATTATAGCTATTACTATGAAGGATACAGCGTGTATAAAACAAAAGATTTATAGAAACAAATACCTTATTATTTTTATGGAATCTCTCGGTTTTTATTCAGAGCTTTTAAGCCTTGATAAAATGAAACCGGTTGGGTTCCTTTTTTGTGCTTAATTTCTGCCTTTCTGGTTATTTCTATGGTTAGAAATTAATTTCTATAATCAACACATTTCAACTGTGAAATCCAGATCTACGTTATGTGATCTTTGCAAATGGCTCCTGTATATATGACAGGAAAAGAGATAAAATGATTGCTGAAAGGTTTATCCACACTGATACAGTTCAATATACTATGAATTATATTTCTTCAAAAGATATCTTGGTATATGCCAAGATGGACCATGGTTCTTTCACGGACCGGTGCCGGATTAGCGGTTGCCATGGAGAATGCAGAGGCTGATGTAAAAAAGGCCTGCCGCATTGAAACAGCAGATTGTGACCATGAAGGCGTAGGCAGGGCTATTGATAAGTATCTGCTATGAGTTGATCCTTATCATTTCCCAATGTACTGACCATCATATATCGGTCTGCCCGATTGATGGTAATACAATATTCTATCACTTTTTCCTCATCGTATGCAGTGGATTTAATGCAGAATCCAATATCGTTTTCTTCTGCATTTAAATAGCGGCTTTCCTCATTTGTCAGGGAAGTGATCGTGATCGTTTCATCAATCCGTTTTAAATTCAAATCATAAACATGAATGAGAGTATCATATAGAGATTGAACAGCAAAATTGTACTGCTCCAGACCAGGACAGTACTTTTCAGGAATGAACGAGGTTTCCAATAGGAAAGGTTCATCTTCCAGATAGCGCACTCGTCCCAGGCAGTAAACCTTTTCACCCAGGGCAATCCCCAGATGGCTGCTGACAGACAAAGAAGCCTCCTTCTTGTCAAAGGAAATAACTTTGCTGGAAGTCCTAAATCCATCTGCGCTCCACCCATCGGTAAAGGAGCAAAACTTTTCTGTATCATCGTCAATCTTCGGGGGAGCAATGAAATTGCCTCTTCCGTGCTGAGTGAAGATATGGTGCTCATAACGCAGCCTTTTTAACGCAGAACGAATCGTCAGACGATTTACGTTAAAGGTTTCTGCCAACTTACGCTCAGAGGGCAGGGGATCATAAGGTTTTAACTCATTTTCAATAATATACGCTTCTATTTTTTCTTTTACTTCCTCACTCAAAAGGTTAATATATTTACTCATGTGATCTCCTTAAGTTAAAGTAGATGTAAAGGTAATGGTCCGTTCACTATAATAGGATCGTGTATATTCAATCGTCCTTCCGGAAGAATCTCTGACAGTATTGTGGAGCATGAACACAGCAGAGCCTTCTTCCAGATTTAATAAAGAGGCCTGAGGATTTAGAACTCTCACAATTTCAAGACGCTGTGTATCATGTGACGGGCTGATATGGTTTGTCTCCAGAAGGTCATAAAACGAGCACTGCTCAAAGTCATAGCTGTCCAGATTGGGGACAATGTCATATGGTGTATAGGTGTATTCCAAAGCAAAAGGTTTTCCGTTTGCCAGCCGCAGCCTAAAGAGCAGAAAAATATCATCATCAGGACTTAAATGAAAAATCCTGGAGTATTTTACTCCGGCTTTTTCTTTTTTTGTCAGCAAAACTTTGTTGGACGGCAGCAGTCCTGAGTCCTGGATAAACTTCCCCATGGACTGAATACTGTCAAGAGGGGAACGCACAGTGGCCTGGCTTACATAGGTACCCTTTCCGTGGACCCTTGTTAAAAGACCCTTCTCAATTAAGACTTCGATCGCTTTGCGGACAGTCATACGGCTGATGCCAAAAGTGTCAATTAATTCTCTCTCTGAAGGAATTTTACTTCCGAGAGGATATTCATTTTTATTAATTTTTCTTTCAATCAAATCTGCAAGCTGTAAATAAACGGGATGTTTTTTCGGCATTTCGCCCCTCCTGTCAATCTTCACTGGTATTCTTAATTCTCCACGATTATTAAATAAAGAAAAATAAGTGGTATTTGTTTTAGTATATTAAAACTACAAAAAAAGAGTAATTTCAACAACTGGTCTGCTTATCTGGTATATGAAAAGAATATACCAGTTGCAATAAAATGTCAAGAGGTATGGGGAAGTATCAAATAATTAGATTTTAGAAAACAACAAAAAAATCGAAAAAATTGTGCAAAATGCATAAATATATAAGAGATATAACCGGTGTAAGTAGGAGTATTGACAGGTGCGAACGGATATGGTATGCTAAAAGCACCAAGACGTATACGTGGTATATCAAAGTGACGATGGAATTGAAAGGAGAATAAAAATGGCTTACAAAAATTATGACAGAGAAACATACTTAAATAACTTTAGAGAGATTATGAGGTTAAAACCTCAGATTGAAAAATATATTGATGATGCATTTGAAAAAGGGGTAGATAATCTGGTCATGGCAGGTGTCGGAGGGAGTATTTCCATCATGATGCCAATGGAGTATTTTGCAAAAAAAAGAACGGCTATGCCAATCTACATGGAGAATGCGGCAGAATTTGTGCTGGGTATTAATAAAGCGGTCACTAAAAAATCACTGGTAGTCCTTTATAGTGAATCCGGTACCACAAAGGAAGCGATCGCTGCAGCAAAATACTGTAAAGAGAGAGGAATCCCTACGATTGGAGTGAGTGGAAATGAAGAGGCACCGTTACAAGACCTCTTGACGTATCCAATCGTGTGCGGTGCGGGTGATGAACTTTCATGTGATGGAGACCATATGAAATTGTTTTTGATTGTCAGCGCTGTATTACATAAAAATGGAGATATGGAAGATTACGATGAATTTATTGAGAACCTCGAAAAGTTACCGGAAGCATTGGCGGATATAAAAGAAAAAGTAGATGAAGAAGCCAAGGCATATGCGTACCAGATCAAAGATGAAACATACCATATGCTGGTTGGATCCGGAAACCTATGGGGATCAACTTACTGCTTTGCCATGTGTTATCTTGAGGAAATGCAGTGGATCCGTACAAAATCTATTCAATCACCGGAATTTTTCCACGGAACACTGGAACTGCTGGAGGAGGATACCAGCATCATGATATTTAAAGGAGAAGATGAGACAAGAATGCTGACAGAACGTGTAGAGAATTTTGCAAAGAAGATCTCCAAAAAAGTAAAGGTGATTGACACCAAAGATTATGAAGCAAAAGGAATTTCTCAAAAATACAGAGGAGATTTCTCACCTGCTTTCCTGGAAGCTTATCTTGGAAGACTGACTGCACATCTGGAAGATGCTACAGGACATTCCCTTGACATCAGAAGATATTACAGAGTGATGGATTACTAAATAATTGCGGTAAAACTTTTTACAGAAAGGAGTACGGGCAGTGGGCAAACGGATGGAAGACTATATACAGGAAACCTCGTCTGTAATGGTCCGAAACATAGAACAGAGAAAAGAATTGACAAAAGACCTGATAGAATGGCTTGAAAAGGAAGGGATCAGACAGGGGAAGACACTTGTTATTGTGGCATCCGGGTCATCTTATAATGCGGCATTCAGCGCTTTGGCATTTATGAAAAGGTATATGAAAAATCCGGTTCGTTTGATGACACCTTTTACTTTTACTTACTATGAAGAACCGCAGGAAAATAATATTTATTTATTTATTTCACAAAGCGGAAGCAGTACAAATGTGGTAAAGGCGATTGAAAAATACCAGAAGGAAGGGCATCGGACAATGGCGGTGCTCGGAAAAGCAAAATCGGCTGTGGCAGAGCTTTCCGACTGTTTTGTGGAATACGGTGCGGGAGAAGAGCGTGTTGGATATGTAACGAAAGGTATGAGCACACTGACTTGTTTCCTTATGCTGGTATCCCTGGAGCTATCTCTCGGGGAGCTGGACAAAGAAGTATATGAAAAAGCGATCAGAGAGCTTAAAAAGGCATGTAAGGAGCACAAGCGTATTTATTTGAAGGCAAAGGAATTTTGTATAGAAAACAAAGAACAGCTACTGTCAATGAAACATGCATTTTTTATCGGCTGTGGAGCAAATATGGGAACCGTAAAAGAAGGTTCCCTCAAGCTCTCGGAGATGGTACATATACCTACGGCGTCCTTTGAAGCGGAGGAGTTTATTCATGGGCCGGACCTTCAGCTGACACCGGAATACACATTGTTTTTTGTGAGTGCGGGGGACAGGGCAGGAAAACGGACAGAGGAAATCTGCTGTGCTGCCAGAGAAATTACGAACAAGACCTTTTTAGTGAAAGCAGATTTTAAGAAAGAGGACAGGATGGATGAAACTGTTTCGCCATTGTATTTGACCGCGTTTTTTCAGTATCTGGCTTATTGGACTGCAAAGAGTAGAAACATTACAACGGAACACCCGTTATATGCAAAGTATGAAGAAAAAATACATTGTAAAACAGGCGATTATGAAGAGGATCTACCATTCTAGGGAAAGGAGCTGATACGGTGCGGCACATCATTTTGACAGGACATTCCCGTATTTCTGAGGGAATTGCATCTGCCATTGAATTTGTTTTGGGAAACAAAATACCTTATTTTAACGCTTATATGGAAGGAGAGGAGTTGTATTTAAAGAAGCTTCAGGCAAAGCTTGCTGAATATCCTTTGAAAGATGACATTATCATACTTACAGATATTATGGGAGGGAGCGTCAACAATGATATGATGAAGTTTCTGGACCGGCCGAATATTCATTTAGTGTGCGGTATGAACCTTCCTCTTGCAGTACAGTTGATCTTATCGGAGGAGAAGAACACGGAACTGTTGATCAGGCAGGGCATTCAGGCGGCAAAAGACGGAATCCAATATTGCAATGACATACAAGTTTCAGCCAGTATGGATGATCTTGGCGATTTTTAGTTGAGAAAGGAGCATATACAAATGATTAAAAAGGTAAGAGTAGATTATCGTCTTCTGCATGGACAGGTGGCATTTTCCTGGACCTCAAAGCTGAGTGCAGACTGTATTTTGCTTGTCACAGACACACTTCAGGATGACCCTGTCCGTGTCACCTCTGTGAAATTGGCAAAACCGCCGGGAGTTAAGGTGGTGGTAAAAACAATCGAAGAAAGTATCAAAGCGATTAAAAGTGGAATTACAGATAAATACCAGTTATTTATTGTCTGTGAAAATATAGAAGGGGCTTTCCGACTGGTAAAAGAGCTTGGAATTAAGGAACTCAATCTCGGAGGTACCATGCCGGGGGAAGATAAAAAGTGTCTGGCGCCGGTTGTCTATGTAAATCAGGAAGAAGAACAAATGTTAAAGGAATTGATTGAGGATGGTGTGCATGTTTACCAGCAGGGAGTGCCGGAAAAGGCGGAGCAGAAGATCCATCTTTAATGTGATGAAAAGGAGGAGCAGCTATGAGTACAGGAGTACAGGCAATACTTCTGGGAATCCTGGGGTTTTGTACAAACTTTGAATGGTTTCTGGGAACCTGTATGATTCAGAGACCTATTGTGATCGGACCTTTTGTAGGGCTGATCATGGGCGATCTGCAGGCAGGTATTATCATGGGGGCGACGCTGGAACTGGCGTTTGCCGGAGCAGCATCAATCGGAGCATATGACCCGCCGGACATGGTCAGCGGAACAATCCTCGGCGTGGCGCTTGCCATAAAGGCAGGAGCGGGACCAGAGATGGCACTGACTCTTGGACTACCGGTGGCCAGCATCGTATTAGCTATCAGCAATGTGACAGGTTATCCAATCCTGAACTTTTTTGCCCATTTGATGGACAAAAATATTGCCGACGGAAATGACAGAGCCTTTCAGAGAAACTTTATATTAAGCGGTTTTGTGGCATGGGGAGTGACAACACCGATTGTACCGATTGCTTTTTATCTCGGATCAGACAAGATTACCACACTGATGAAATTAGTTCCGGAATTCGTACAGACAGGTATGGAGATTGCAGGCGGGCTTCTGCCGGCGATGGGATTTGCCCTTCTGGCACAGATGATTATGAAAAAGAGCATCGCTCCGTTTTTCTTTATCGGTTATTTTATCGTCGCATATTCGGGGGTATCTACAACAGGTGTTGCTTTATTTGCAATTTTGATCCTGGCGGCGCTGTTTGGAATGTCCAGCACTGGCTTGTTCGGATCAGGCCGGATGCCGGCTGTCGCTGATGAAACGGAAGGAGGCGATTTCGATGAGTTTTAACATACATGCCGACTATAATGGAAAAATTACAAAAAGTGATCTGAGGAAAGTCTGGCTTCGTTCCATTCCAATGGAGCATTCATGGAACTATGAACGTATGATGCACTCTGGTTATTGTTTTGCCATATTGCCGATTCTTAAAAAATTATACCCAAACAAAGAGGACTACATCAAAGCGTTGCAGCGGCATATGGAATTATACAATGTAACCATGTACATTTCCACGCTGCCTCTTGGAATTACGGCAGCTATGGAAGAAAAAAATGCGGCAGACCCGGATTTTGATACCACATCTATTTCCGCCGTAAAGACAGCCTTTATGGGGCCGCTGTCAGGAATCGGAGATGCAATGTATCACGGAACTCTCCGGATTATCGCAATGGGGATCGGTGTTTCTCTGGCTATGAAAGGAAACATTCTGGGTCCAATCCTGTTCTGGCTGATTTTTAATATACCGAACTTTGGACTGCGCTATCCATTGACATTTTTAGGATATAAACTGGGCGTGGAGGCCATGGATAAATTAGAGAAATCCGGAATCATGGATAAAGTCATGCAGGCAGCCAGTATCCTCGGACTCACTGTTGCCGGTGCCATGACCGCAGAAAATGTGTATTTGTCGATTCCGATTAAATTCGGAATAGGAAAGGATGCCACAACAGTACAGTCAATTTTAGATGGAATTATGCCGGGAATTCTTCCATTGGCATTGTTCGGTGTTATTTATTACATTTTTAAGAAGGATAAATGTAATCCGATTGTCATGATGCTGTTATTGATGGCCCTTGGAGTCGTAGGTGCATTCTTTGGTTTCCTCGGGTAAACATCATGTATGAAGCAGTGATTTTTGATATGGACGGAGTCATCATCGACAGCGAGATCGTCTATTATAACTGGCTGAAAGAACTGCTGATGGAAAAGGGATGTATGATTCCGGAAAAAGAGTTGAAAAAAATTGTCGGCTTGTCAAATGCCCAGAGTCTTCAAATGATGATGGAGTGGTTCGGCAGAGAAAAGGGCAGAAGTCTATGGGAAACTTACTGCGAGGAGGAAGAAGGATATGAGCTTTCTTACAGGGAGATTTTGAATCCCGGAGTTAAGGAGCTGTTGGAACTTTTGACTAAACATCATATTAAGACTGCATTGGCTTCTTCCAGTTCTATGGAAGAAATTCTGGAGGTTCTCGATGAAATCAAATTAAGGAAGTACTTTCCGGTGATCTTAAGCGGAGAAATGTTTCTGGAGAGCAAACCGAACCCGGAGATTTATATGGAGACGATGAAATGGCTGAATGTGAAACCCGGAAGATGTATTGTTGTTGAGGATTCGGATTATGGAATATCTGCGGCAAAAAATGCAGGAGCTTATGTGATCGCATATAAAGATGAAAGGTTTGGGTTTACCTGGCAGATGGCAGATCACATTGCCCCCGATATGTTTCAAGTACAAGAAATCATTAGAACAAAATTTAAATTGCAAAGACGGTGATAGAATTGTAAGAGAGAATTATAAGTCAAAAGGGAAAAACAAAACACCGGAATTGAACTGGAAAAGCTTCTACAAAGGAGTCATTGCCCTTGTCCTTCCGATGGCCATGCAGAATTTGATCAATACCGGTGTCAGCGCATGTGATGTGTTTATGCTTGGAAAAGTAGGAGAGACTGCCTTGTCGGGAGCATCTTTAGCCAGACAGGTGCAGTATATCATGTCACTATTTTTGTTCGGTTTAACATCCGGCGCAACGATTCTTACAGCTCAATATTGGGGAAAAGGTGATACAAAGACGATCGAGAGGATACTTGCTATGGGGATGCGCCTGGCAGTTACAGTGACACTTGTTTTTACATTGGCATCCCTCTTGATACCGGAGTCATTGATAAGGATATTTACCAATGAAACAGAGGTGGTCAGACAAGGTACGAAGTATCTGCGGATTGTGGCGTTTTCCTATACAGTCACTGGAATGACCCAGGTGTACTTGTATATTATGCGGAGTGTGGAGCGCATTCAGGTTGCTACTTTTGTATATTTGAGTTCTCTGATCTGCAATATAATATTGAATGCCATTTTTATATTTGGAATGTTTGGATGTCCTGTGATAGGGATTCAGGGAGCGGCATTGGCGACCCTTCTGGCAAGAATCCTGGAATTGATCCTTGTCATTGGATACGCAAAATTATTTAACAGGGAAATTCTTTTTCGTATGACTTATTTAATACATATTGACCGCAGATTATTAAAAGATTTTCTTATGTATGCAATCCCTGTTATTTTAAATGAAGTTTTGTGGGGAGCAGCCAACTCTGCAAGCACAGCGATTCTCGGACATATGGGAAGTGCGGCGGTAGCGGCAAACTCAGTAGCTCAGGTTACCAAGGAAATGTCTATGGTTGTTGGATTTGGAATATCCAACGCCGCGGCCATTTACCTTGGGAAGATTCTTGGAGAGAAAAAATATAAACATGCCAGGGTTTATGCGGACCGTTTTGTAAAACTGAGTATTCTTCTGGGGATCTGCAGCGCTGTGATTATACTATTGTCTTCCCGGATGATTCTGTCCGTGTTAAATATGTCACCGTTAACAAAGGATTATTTGCGTTGTATGATGTTTGTGATGGCTTATTATGCGGTTGCCCAGACATTTGATGAAACTTTGATTGTAGGGATTTTTCGCTCCGGCGGAGATACCAGGTTTGGTTTGATCGTAGACACAGTATCTATGTGGGGATTTTCTCTGCTGTTAGGAGCCACTGCAGCAATTATTTTCCACTTTAGCGTACCGGTTGTGTATGTGCTGCTCATGAGCGATGAGCTGATTAAGATACCAATCATATGGAAAAGGTATCGGAGCTTTTGCTGGATGAAGAATATAACCAGAGAGAGGGGGAGTGAAGAGAACACATCCATGCCATGAAAGAGGCCGTGAAGATCAAACAAGAAGTCCTTTTACTGGTATCAGAGGGTGATCAAAACAAACGGCGAAGAATTATAGAAGTTTCTTTCTTCAAAACTGTGAGACAGCAGATAGCAAAAAGCAGAGCATTCATTTGTTCTGCTTTTTTTGACACATATAAACAATTACACAGCCAGGCTTAAGAGGTATAATATACTTGAGATAAAAATGTGTCAATGCTTTTGGAGGATGTGTCAATGGCCAGGATAACGAACAAAGATAAAATAAAACAATATTTTCTCGAGATTGACGGACACTTAGGAATCGGCGCCGGTACCGTGGCAGAGGCTGTGGGGATGAAACGGAATGCAGCAAGCGCTATTTTAAATGAACTGGAAAGAGAGCACTTTCTGACCAAAAAGAAGACAAAGCCTGTACTGTTTACTTTATACGAGGGAGAGACAGACCAAGACAGGATTGATAAGAAAGATGAGCAAGTTGAAGATGACGTATTTAAAGAGATCTCGGAGCTTTCTTATGACATGGAGCAGGTGCTGAATAAGTGCAAAATTTCTGCTGCTTATCCGGGACGGGGACTTCCAATCATGCTGCTGGGGCCCAGCGGGGTAGGAAAAAGTATGCTTGCGGAGAAGATTTATCTGTATGCCAGGCGGCAGAAGATCATATCGGAGGAAGCACCGTTTGTTGTTCTGAACTGTGCAGATTACGCAAACAATAAAGAGCTGTTATCATCTGTTTTATTTGGATACAAAAGAGGAGCATTTACCGGGGCTAATAAAGACTTTGCAGGGCTTCTGGAAAAAGCGGATCAGGGTTATCTGCTCTTGGATGAAGTGCACAGGCTGCCTCCAGAGGGCCAGGAAAAGCTGTTCCGTTATATTGATACAGGAAGGATCACGCCCCTGGGGGATGGAGCAGATGAAAAAGAGTTAAATGTCAAGCTGATTTTTGCCACCACGGAAAATATTGATAATGTTTTGTTGGAAACCTTTATCAGGAGAATCCCGCTTACTGTTACCATACCATCCTACAGTGAGAGAAGCAGCAATGAACGGATGAAGATCATACAAAATCTATTTGAACAGGAAGCACACATCCTGGACTGTAATTTTAAAATCAGCAGTAATGTGATAAATAATCTGTTAACCTTTAAAGGAAAAGGGAATATCGGATCCCTGAAAAATATAATCAAGATCAGCTGTGCCAATGCCCAGAACAGACAGGAGAAACATCAGGATTACATTGAGGTGACGATGCAGGACTTAAATGTCCAGTATTCTGTGGATTATAATTCTATAAAAAACAGCAGTACCTCCCAATGGATCTTTGTCAACAAAGACTCGGAGGACATTATGATCCGTTCTTTGGACTCTATCGGAGAGATTCTGCAGATGGATTCTATGATCCGCCTTATAAAGAAATATACAAAAAATAGTATTACATATGACAGGTTCAGCAAGCAGAATAAGAAACTGATAGAAGGTATTATGGACCATATTGTATATGACATAGAGTCTTCATCGGTGGAAATTGTTTATAAAGAGCATGTGGAAAATATCTTTAAATTCATGCAGAGCAACTATGGGTTTGAATATACGGGCACTGCAGTGATTGTTCTGACAAAGGTGTTGGTTCTTCTGAGCAGAAACAGCACGTTTCTCAGAGAGGATAAAAAGGACTACCTGACGGAAATGAAATCGAAACTGGCAAAAAAGCTGTTCCGGCAGTCCAAAATGGCGGAGTTATTTTACAGAATGGTAAATGAGACTATGGATTACAATGCCAACGAGGAGCTGCTGAAGCTGTTTTTAATCCTGTTTTTCCACTGCCAGATGGATGAAGAAAAATATTTATATAATGCCATTATCATCACACACGGATATTCCACAGCATCCAGCATCGCAAGCCTTGTAAACCAAGTATATTCAAGCTATATATTTGACGCCTTTGATATGCCTTATGACACGTCAAAAAAGCAGATAGTGGAGAGACTCCGGTCCTATTTAAAAAAAGTCAACACATCCTCCGGGGTACTTATACTTGTGGATATGGGTTCGGTTCTGAGCATCACAGATGATATCAGTGATCTTGTGGAAGGAAATTTAGGGATTATCAACAACGTGACAACGCAGATGGCGCTGGACGTGGGAAATGAATTGCTGCAGAAACGGGACATAGAGGCAATTCTAAAAACAACCGTGCGATATAATTCAACGACCTATCACTTTATTAGAAAAAAAGAAAAGCAAAACGCCATCTTAGTCTGCTGTATGAAGGGGTTGGAGGTTGCAGATAAGATTTGTGACATGCTGAGAACCTGTTTTGACGATGACAAGATTCTTATTCTGGAGTATGACTACGAAAAACTGGCACAAAGGGGGAGTGGTGACGATGTATTTGATCTGTATAACGTATCCCTGATCATCTCTACCAATGAATTGGAATTAGAAGATATGGAAGTATTGCTGCTGAATGAATTAGTGGACCAAAAAGGATATGAAACATTAAATCATGTACTGAAAACAATCTATTCAGAAAAGAGAATCAACACGATGATTGAAAATATCATCAAAAGCTTCAGCCTGCGTAACATTATGAGTCAACTGACCATCTTAAATCCTGAAATTATCATAGATGATGTAGGATATGCGATCCATCAAATGGAACTGGAACTAAAATTAAAGTTCACGCCGGATTTAAAGCATATTCTGTATATGCATATCGGTATTATGGTGGAACGCCTTATGCAGCAGAAAAATCAGGAGCCGTTACACACATTCGGTGAGTTTGCCAGGACACATCAAGAGTTCTGTGAGATGTCGAAGAAGTGCCTGTCATCCATTGAGAAGAGATATCATGTATCAGTCAACATGAGAGAAATACGGCTGATCTATAATTTGATCGAGAGCAAGATCAAAGACTTTGGAAAATAAAGAGAGAGTAAAAAAGACTGAACTTGGTGCATATCAAGTTCAGCCTTTTTTGCATGTGTCAAACTTTTTTTGGAGATATATGCAATGTGTCAAAGAAAGATCCCGTCATGTGTCAAAGATAAATATGGTTTTAGGGGGGCAGAGACACTTGGCACGGTATTTGCTATTAAATTTCGTATAAAGAAAACGATCAAAACAATGAGAGGAGGTGTAGGTGTGGTCGGATTAATCATTGCTACCCACGGGGACTTGAGCAGGTCGTTGATGAGAAGTGTTTCTTTGATTGCGGGTGAATATAGGAATATTATAACCCTCTGTCTGGAAAAGAACGACAACGCTGATAATTTTTACGAGGAGATACAAAGCAGCATTGAAAAAGCAGAGGAGGGTGACGGAGTCATGATCTTTACGGACATCTTAGGGGGTACCCCGTCTAACCTGTCTACTCTGGCTGCGCGCAGACATCATCTATTCTGTCTGACAGGGTTAAATCTACCGATGATGATAGAGTTTTTGATGTCTGCGGAGGATGGACTGACTTTGGAGGAACTTGCAGACCGCTGTTTTGAAGCGGCATCCAGCGGAATACGGATTACAAATAAGGTATAAAGGAGAGAAATATGGCAGATATAAAAGTAGCCAGAATTGACTTCCGGCTGATTCACGGACAAGTTATCACAAAATGGATCAAATATTATCCAGTAGATATGATTGTGGTAGTAGATGACGCCTTAAGGAACGATGATTTTATGATCGAAATTTATAAAATGGCCGTCCCCAAAGGTGTGAAATTTAAAGTTGTTTCCCAAGAGGGTGCGGCTGAAATCTTAGAACAGATCAATGCATCTGTATTTTTGCTCTTTAAAAACGTGGAAGCCTGCGCAAAGGCTGTGGAGAGCGGTGTGAAGTTTGATTTCCTCGTGGTGGGAGGTGTCCCGGGAGAGGGAGAAAGACAGTTTATCTCAGATGGCATTTATCTGAACAAAAAAGAATTTACAGAGCTGGAAAATATCAACCAGACGGTATCTGAGATCATTTTTAAGAGCATTCCTGAGGAAACAGCAGTAACGATGCAAAAAGCGAAAGAGAAACTGAGATAGGAGGAAAAGATATGCAGTTATTTTTATTGGCGGCAGTGATGGGGCTGTGCAACTGGCTTCATAAGATGGAGATTGGATACAACACTGGATATACGATTTTTGAATCTCCAATTACCAGCGGATTGCTGGCAGGGCTGATTTTAGGAAAACCAATCGAGGGTTTGATCATAGGTGGAACCATTCAGCTGATCTATGTGGGGGTTATCGCACCGGGCGGCAACTTCCCGGCGGACAGTGCCATCGCAGGGGCCTGTGTAGCACCTATTGCGCTGATGACGGGTATGAAGCCGTCAGTTGCGGTTACACTGGCAGTTCCTGTGGGACTATTGGGAGTGTTTTTGATCAACTTGAGGAAAACCATTGCTATCAGGTTTGCACATTCAGCAGACCGGTATGCGAAAGAAGCAGATACAAGAGGAATATACAGATGTGCAGTGATCTATCCCGGACTGTTAAATCTTCTTGTGGCGTTTCTGCCCGTGTTTATCGTAGTGTTATTTGGAACGTCGGTGGTGGATGTCATTCTAAAATATATTCCGGAGGTAGTGATGCATGGACTAGAGGTCGCCGGTGGAATGCTTCCTGCATTGGGATTTGCGCTGATCATGCATATGATCGGAAAACCAAAATACATCGTGTTTATGATTCTTGGTTTTTTTGCCCTGCAGATGACGGGATGGAGTAACCTTGTGCTGGGAATTTTCGGCGGATGCCTGGCGTTTATCATTGTCCTTCTGAAAAGAGAGGCAGGAATGGAGGCGGATGACCATGAGTGAACAAAAGAAAACGAAGATTCAGGAAAAAGAAAGTGTACTGACGAAGAAGGATTTAAATAAGTGTTACCGGAGGCTGAGTCTCTGGGGTGAGACAAGCTTAAATTTTGAAAGAATGCAGGCCATCGGATGGTGCAATGCAATGGTGCCTGCGCTGAAAAAAATCTATACGAAAAAGCAGGACCTTGCCGCGGCACTTCAACGGCATCTGCAGTTTTTTAACACAGAATTGATGTTTGGAAATCTTATTTTTGGTCCCTCCATCGCTCTGGAAGAAGAGAAAGCAGAAAATTCGAATAAGATTCCGGACGAATTGATTACCAGTTTTAAGACCGGTACCATGGGACCAGTTGCCGCTATTGGAGACACCATTCACTGGGGGACGGCATGGACCCTGGGAACCGCATTTGCAGGGGCCTTGGCGGCCAGGGGAGCGTTGAGCGCAGCAGCAGTGCTGCTGGGGCTTGTGGTAGGCTGTGAGATCGTGGCTTACATGCTGTTTTGTTTAGGATACAGCACAGGAAGAAGGTCCTTTGCACAGATTATGAAGTCGGGTCTCTTAAATGAAATATTGGATGGTGCAAATATCCTGGGTATGTTTATGATGGGGGTTCTGTCATCAAGTCTTGTCACGGCAGAACCAGCTTTAAAAATTGGAAAGTTTGTTTTAAAGGATACGCTGGATGGGATCGTGCCCGGCTTTCTGCCGCTCTTGATCGTCTTTGGAGTATATTATCTAATCCGAAAAAAACAGGTCAGTACTGCTAAAATTGTACTTTTGATTATTGCAATCGGAATTGCCGGTTCTGTGATCGGATTGTTTTAAGAACAGGGGGATTCATTATGGGATTGTTTCAATGCCATATCTTTTCAAAAGAGCTTGACAGAAATACATCTTTTTATGTGGCCCTGCCAGAACCCGGCGAGGGAGAGGCCAAAGACAGAGTGGAAAGGAATTATCAAGTACTGTATCTTTTGCCGGGGGTACAGTGCGATCACACAAAATGGATGCGGAGAATTCCTATAGAATGGATTGCACAGGGCTGCCAGATGGCAGTGGTTCTTCCGGATGCCGGATCAGAAGTAGAGGAGCAAGAAGAGTTTTCCCGCTATGTTAAGAAGGAACTTCCGCAGATAGTAAGGATGTATTTTGGTTTGGATTGAGAACGATTATATTAGGAGGTGATACAGATGGCTCTGATTCATTGTGAATTTTACTCTGATATCTTGAAAGAGGAGGTTGGTGCTTATGTGGTGATCCCGGAACACAGGGATATAAAAGGAAAAAGAAAACTGAAAACATTGTATCTGCTTCATGGTCTTGGAGATGATCATACAAAGTGGGTCAGGAGAACCCCTATTGAACGGTACGCAAAGGAGGGGGACTGGATTGTTATCATGCCGGAAGGGGAGAAGGGCTATTATACAAACAATGTTCAGGGAAAAAGATACTGGGATTATATCGGAGAAGAGCTTCCGGGACTCATGAAATCCTATTTTCCTTTGATATCAGACAAACGGGAAGACAACTATGTGGCTGGACTGTCCATGGGCGGCTTCGGCAGCATGAAGCTGGCGTTAAACTTTCCCGAGCGCTTTTGTGCGGGAGCCAGCTTCTCCGGCGCTCTGGATATTCGCATGGAATACAATGATTATCCGCAATATACAGAGTTATATAAGAAAGTATTCGGTCCAGTAGAAAAGATATTGGACTCAGAAAATGATCTTTCCACCGTTTTACGGAAGTTAAAAGAGAAAAAACGTCAGATCCCCAGGCTGTACATTTCCTGTGGGCTTCAGGATGATATATATCCCCAGAGCCAGGAGTTTATAAAACAGTTAAGAAGTCTTGAGATCCCCTATACTTATGAAGAGTGGAACGGCGGACACGACTGGATTTTCTGGGATGAGAGCATCAGAAGGGCACTCAGCTGGTTTTTGACATGCGGGACTAAGGAAAATGAATAAGAATATGAAAGGAACTTTTCTTGTTGTGTTTTCCGGTCTGTGCTGGGGGCTGTCCGGAGTTTCGGGGAAATCAATATTCCAATCCGGGAATTGCTACGGTACTGCATTACCTGGCCCCGGTATTTATTTTACTGTTCTGTCTGGCAGCAGAAAAAAGAAAGCCTCAGCTTACAGAATTGATTGTATTGTTTCTGGTAATCTTAGGAGTCTTCCTCTTAGCATCACATGGTTCCATTTATACTCTTTTGATCCCCAAGGAAGCAATGTTTTTTGGAATTGCGTCTGCTGTTTTTTTATCGGTATATAATCTGCAGCCCAAAAAGCTGCTTGGCAGATTCGGACTTCTTGAGGTCATCGGATGGGGCATGCTGACGGGAGGATTGATTCTGGCGGCTTTCGCACATCTGTGGGATATACCGGGAATATGAGATGGACAAACAGTGTTTATGGTCCTGGGTATTGTGGTTTATGGAACGGTCATACCCTTTAGCTGTTATCTGCGGGGTGTTACATATATAGGGCCAGTCAAGGCCAGTATGTATTCCAGTGTTGAGTCTTTAACGGCGGCAGTGCTTTCTTTCTGTCTGCTTGGACAAAGTTTTGGAGTATACGATCTTTTGGGGATGGGATTCATTATGGGAGGGGTTACTACCTTGGTCGTACTTGGAAAAGAAATATGAGCGGAGTGAAAATGTCATAATCAAAAAAATAGTCTATATAATTAGAATAATGAATCATAGTTAAGGGCAATCGTTTATGATGAGAAAAAGGCTTCAGCTAACTCTGACGTCAGTACTGTCAATTTTGTTTCTTACTACTGCTTTGTATAGTTATCGTGGAAGATTAGATCATCTATATGAACTGACATTCCTAAGTAATTTTTTGTCGGGACTTTTTCTTTTAGGGACTGCCGCCGCCCTGTGCTGTAAAAGAAAAGTCCCGGAAATTTTATTTTTAGATGTCACGATGCTCTTAGTTCTGGTCCTTTTTGTGTGTACAGCTTTTACCGGTGAATTTGATTTTCAGGGCACATTTCTATTTCTACATCTGCTCAATCCGCTATTCATGGCAGTTTATTTTTTTGTGTTTTGTGATATGAATGAGATTCTAAAAGGTAAAAGTGTATTGAGCATTCTCATCATGCCTGCCGCGTATCTAGTGTTTGCGGGCTTCTTTGGACGGGTTACCGGAAATTATATTTATTTTTTTCTGGATGTAGAAAAACGCGGATATGTGTACTGTATAATGTTTGTTCTCATTCTTACTGTCATTTTTCTCCTGCTTGGGTATGGACTGTTTCATATAAATAAACTTTTTTTCAGGGTAAGAGAAAAATAGCCTGTCTGATGTATGAAATATACAGTTTGTGGGAAGAATTTCATCAATGGATGAAAGCAGGTGATGATAGTGGATCAAACAAAAATACATTTTAGCAGTCTGAATGAAATTATAAAATTTGTATGCCAGATGGAAAAGAGCAGGTACCCGGTAAGACTGGTAAATGAACATACATGCATTGACGCCAAGTCACTCATGGGAGTGATCGCAGTCTGCGATAAGAATAATCTTCACATAGAGATCAATAAGTAAATATTTGAATATGAAAGAAATCCCGGATAAACCATCTGGGATTTCTTTTTGGATTTGTAGTTTTTCATTTTAAAACTTTCTCTTTGAAAGGAGCATGATCTTTAAGAATGCCAGTATGCAGCTATATAGAATTAAAACAGCGCTGGCCAAAGCTGTTGTCTTCCACATAAAATACTTGGAGTTAGTGAAGGCTGTAGGGACCAGTGAAATCGGCGGCACGATCCAAAGAATCAGTTTTAAGATTGGAAAGCTTGTTAACAGTGCTGTCTTTATGACAGAGACAATGTCAATAAAAAAGATGATCAATAGGGCCGATTTCCGGTCTTGAATCATTCTTGGATGAGACAATTCTCCTAGAGTGCATCCTAAAAAGGAGGATAAAAATAGCAGCAGGAATCCGGAGATAATGTCTGAAAACAACAGAGATCTGTTAAACAGCCGGCCGCCGTTTGACAGATTGATCAAGATTGGAACTACAGTGGAGATTAATGCAGTGACTGCGCTTAAGCTCACCAAGAAAAGAGTATGGTTAAAATAATATTTTTTATGGCTTTTTATCTTTAAGATGATGACCTGTTCAGAGGCTGGATCCTCAAGGGCACAGGCAGAGATACCAATCCATGAAGCGATCAGGAATACAAACAGGCAGGAGCTGGTGAGACTGTCCACCACTCCCACTGGTTTTGAGGAATATATAGTATAAAGCATGATGATGAGGGCGGCAAAGGGCATGACAAATTTGTTTGTCTTTAGATACTGCTGCCAATGATATTTTATCAATTCACTGATGATCTGCATCTTCCATCCCCCTCAATAACCATCCTTCCTGTATCATACAGGCAATCAGCTGGTTGCTTTCATTCTCCTGAACTTCCATCTTATACCTGTCACCGCAGATGGTCATCCGGCCGGAACAACTTTCGGGCAGCCTGCTTTCTATGCCCCTCTCAAACCATAAGATATAATGTCTGCCGCCGGAACTTTTCTTATCGTCCAGACGGAACAACTGCGTGTTATCTATTTTATATACCGTGTCAGAAATACTGTCCATTAGATACTGCTCATGGCAGGACATGATAAGTACTGTACCCTGTCTTCGCAGTTCGTTGAGCTTTTCTATAAATACATTCTGAGAATCCGTATCTTGGCCTGACAGCGGCTCGTCCAGGAGCAGCACATCCGGTCTTTTCATAAGAGCCTGAATCACGGATACTTTCTGTAGAGTCCCCTTTGACAAGTGTTTCATGGGAAGATCCAGCATCTCGGAGAGAAAAAAATCTTCGCTTAATTTCTTGATCTGTCTGCAGACCTCTCCGGCATCGAGGCTGTCCAGCTTTCCCATGCGGCTTAAATACTGGCGTGCGGTGAGATTCATTTTTGGAAATCTCTCAGGTACATAATGAAACAGAGGATCTCGATAATATCGGATACTGCCCTGTGTAGAGCGGATCAACCCGGCAATGATCTTTAACAGCGTACTTTTTCCGCAGCCGTTATGTCCGGTAAAAGCGATGGACTGATGTTCAGAGACTGTCAGGTTTAAGTCTTGTAAAATGGTCTCATTTTGATACTGGTGCGTGATATTATTTAGCGTGATCAGTTCCTGCACAATACTCTCCTTTTCTGAGATGTTGGTATTGCCTCTTTCTTTGAATATTGTAGCAGACATTGGAGTGAAAGTCACAGCTTCAGAATATATCCATTATTTTTGTTCTTTTGCAGGGCCGGATCTCTGGTATTATACAGCAGAAATGGTATAATGAAACTACAATGAGGAGTAACAAATTTACATGCTCAGGAGGGAGAGAGAATTATGAAACATATTTTAAAGAAAATGCTTTGCGTCATTTTGACCGCAGCAATCATACTTTCAGGAAACGTTTATCAGATGCCTGAGGTAAGTGCAGCGGCAGATTTAAACTGGGGATTGGAATTGGATATCAGCGGACATACGGATTTAAAGATTTCTGTTTCAAAAGTGGATGAGAAACAGGCTGTTACAGCCCATATTACAGCTGGAGCAGATACATTTACTAAGAAACTAGATATTACAAGTCAATCTCAAGACTTTGAGATAACCTTTGATAAAGGTTACGCACCAGGTGTAAAAGTCACTGCATATCTTGAGACAGCTGATAAAAGAAAGACTACAACAGCTACAGATTACGTAGGCAAGCATGTCATATCTACATACGATGGACAGGCAAGTCCAAAGCAATTTACCGTAAAAGAAAGCTTCAAAGGCACAATAAATAATATTTCTGCAGATGTCGGAATTAAAGATATATATATAGGGAAAGTTAATGGAGATGGAACACTTCAAGTGGATTATCCTGCACAGAATATAGGAAACAAAATACAGGTTACCTGGGGAGACGGCTATTGTCAGGAGACAAGAGAGTATACAATAACAAACAGAAAGTTGTCTATTGGTGGTATGATGTTCAGCAGGGATTCTATTTCAGCTTACGAAATTGATAATGATGTTCGATTGCACGCAAGAGTTAACGGAGTAGATTATTATTCTGTATTTGGCAGAGAGTATAAAAGGGATAAGCCACTGATTAAATATCCAGTTCAACCAGTTGGACAGAAAGTCGAATTGTGGCTGGAAGCAGAAGATGGCAGTGTTCAAGAATTGAGGACAGCTACCATAGAAGCCTGTAAACTACCATGGGGTGATACTCGTTTTATGAGTTGTTATCCAAAAAAAATATCTGATTGGGCTCCGGATAATTCTACGTATGTTATCGCAAAAATTGGAAGTAATCAATATCGTGGTACTGTAAATAAAGGTAAATTTACAATAAATTATCCGAGGCAAAAAGACGGTACTCCGGTTTCGTTGACTGGATATGATGAACATGAGTGTCCAAGTGAAGTTCTTAATAAAAAAATTAGTAATGACAATCAGAATATAAAAACAGAAAAACATTTTTATGCAGCATTTCCCAGCAGGGCATCAGGGAAATCTCCATTTTATGATAGGCTGTGTGCTGAAATAAATGGAAAGATTTATTATGGAAATTACCCAAGTAGTAGTTCTGAAACAGTATATGTATCATATCCTCCTCAGTCTGTGGGAACGAAGATTAAGTTTTGGTATGAAGACTCCAATGGAAGTTTTACTAATACGATTACAAGAACTGTCGGTAAAAAAGATATTGAAGTGAATATCAAAGATTTGTCTGTCAGTCGTTTGTCAGGCTCTTATTATCAAGATTATGAACATCAAGCAGCACCAAGTTATATACGAGCGACTATTAATGGAAAAACCTACAACGGTACATTCAAAAAAAATGACTTTAATGAATATAAATATAATATTTCTTTTCCACAGCAAAAGGTAGGATCAAAGGTCACTGTAACAGTGGAAGATAAAGATGGATGTAAGACTTACGCCTCTTCTACCATTAAAAATAAAGCTATTAAATTTAAGCTAAATGCTGGTACGGGGTATGCTGATGGTGAAGTATGGGGTGAGACATTGCCCAAGACAAAGATAACCTTAAAAATAGGAAATCGTACTTATAATACTACCGCAGACAACGATGGAGATTTCTCGATTTATATACCTATTTTTAGAACAGGTACAAAGGTTTATATAAAAGCGGTTGCTCCAAACGGATACTACAAAGTAATCAATACTTCTATTAAGAAGTCTTATTGTAAGGTAAAGGTTAAAAATACCCAGTTTACAAAAACAAAGTATGCCAATATTCAATGTACAGGTGCGGAGAAAACGGATAAACTCAAGATTAAAGTCAGCGGTAAGACCATAACGAAAAAGATTAAGGGCAAGAAATTTAATGAAACAATTAAAGTAAAACTTCCAAAGAAAAAAGCTGGAAAAAGTATAAAAGTTATTATTTATGACAAATATGGAGATCAGAGAGCAAGTACGACAAAGCAAATTTATATTGGCCGGAACATAACGGTCGGCATGTCTACCAAGAAGGCTGTACTGACAACATGGGGAAAGCCTGTATATAAAACAAAAGCAAAAAAAGGGTATAAGGAATGGGGATTTATAAGAGGGAATTATGGATTGATTGCTCTTATTAAGAAAGGGAAGGTAAGAAAAATTTATAAAGGAAGATTAAATTAGTAAATTCTTAAAGTATTGCTGCATACTACCTGATTACATATTTATAGTATAAATAACCAGAGAAACTGCAAAAACCTTCCCGTTACGGGAAGGTTTTTTTCGTTATTTTATCCATAATATTTGCTGTCATCTTAATATTTTTATGCAATTTCTACGTCATTCAACGTTAGTTTGTTAAAAATCAAACTTAATTTTCTTTTTTTTATATTCATCAACAATTATTTACTGGTAGTTTTGGAAGGTTTGCCTTAACTAATCTCGTAAAAAAAGAAAGAATCTGCTCTTTACTTTCCACATCGTGTATCCGATACAATGAACTTAACAAATAACAGAAACGCAATAAGAAAGGAGCAACTATGAGTGTAATTATGGCTAACGCCATCGGTACTGGGATTTTCTGCTGTATCTGGCAGGGAGTCGGTTCTGCCCTGGGGCTTGCCACATGGATCGGATTCGTCGGATGCACTTCGTACTTTTCCGCCGGCTGCGGGAAAACAGGGTTTATCAAATCGATGTGCAGCAACTACACAGGGCTGCTGTGGGGAATGCTGATCATTCTGTCCGGAGGCATCAACAACACAATCATCTTTGGAGCAGTCGTAACAGGATTCTTCTCCTGGCTGATCGTATTTCAATCTCACATTGATGTTTTGTCTCTGGTACCCAATACGTTTATGGGAGGTTTTTCTGCATTCGCCAGCGGCGGAGATTGGAAAATGCTCTTAATATGCCTTCTGTTAGGCAATATTCTTGGAGTGTCCTGTGACTATTCAGGCAGATTCCTTTTCAAGAAATTCGGAAAAGAATAACTTAAGCCAAAAGACACAGTCTCTGATTGAAAACCATGAAATTGATAATAAAAAAGGAGTGTGAAACAACCATGAGTAAAATTACAAAAAAAGAGTATGGGGAAGAAATGGAAAAGGGCTTTAATTTAAGAACTGCAATGGAAGAAGCATCCAGATGCCTTCTCTGCCATGATTCACCTTGCAGCAAAGGATGCCCGGCAGGAACCGATCCTGGAAAGTTCATCCGTTCCCTTCGTTTCCGTAATATAAAAGGAGCTGCAGAGACAGTTCGTGAAAACAACCCGCTGGCAGGCTGCTGTGCTCAAGTCTGTCCATATGGTAAGATGTGTGAGCAGGCGTGCAGCCGTACAGGAATTGACAAACCGATCGAGATCGGAAAGATCCAGCGTTTCCTCGTAGAAGAAGAGAAAAAACAGGGAATGGAGTTCTTAGAAGCTGCAGAGCCGAAGAAAGAAAAGATTGCATGTGTCGGTGCAGGTCCAGCGTCTTTATCATGCGCAAGACAGTTAGCTTTAGAAGGATATTCTGTGACGGTCTATGAAGCGCAAGATAAAGCGGGCGGTGTTCTTACATATGGAATCATCCCGACCAGACTTCCTCAGGAAGTGGTAGATTTTGATATCCAGACCATCGAAAAGCTTGGCGTTGAATTTAAGTTCAACGAAGCTGTTGATGCAGCAAAGCTTGAAGAGCTTAAAAAAGATTATGATGCGGTATTTGTTGGAGCTGGTCTCTGGAAATCAAAGATGGTTGATATACCTGGCAAAGACTTGGAAGGTGTGGTAACTGCCATTGACTTCTTAAGAGAAGCTAAAACAAATACAGAGCAGCTGGTTCTTGGAGAAAATGTCATCGTCATCGGCGGCGGGGATGTTGCCATGGACTGTGTAACTACTGCAAAACAGCTGGGGGCAAAGGCTACCATCGTTTACAGGAGAACCGTTGAAGAAGCACCTGCGGACATCGATGAAGTCAACTTCGTACAGAGCATGGGAATCCCAATCATTCAGGAATTCGCACCGGCAGAGATCGTCGGAGAAGAAGGACATGTGACCGCAATGAAATTTGCAGGACGCGACGGGGAATCCGGACTGACCATGAAAACTGACCAGGTTGTGCTGGCGATCGGCCAGGCAATCGGAGATGATGTGGCAGCCATAACAGCCGGTGAAAATGTCTTCACAGGCGGGGACATGGTAAACGGCGGAAAAACCGTAGTAGAAGCTGTTGCTGAAGGTAAAGAAGCTGCAGAACAGATCGCAGACTATTTTAACAAATAGAAAGGAGGCATTGTATATGTCCATTAAGAAAGATTTATCTATTGATTTTTTAGGAGTCAAATGTGAAAACCCGTTCTTCCTCTCATCCTCTCCGGTAGGAAGCAACTATGAGATGTGTGCCAAAGCTCTGGAAGCAGGTTGGGCAGGAGTTTATTATAAAACCATTGGTATTTTCATTCCGAATGAATGCTCCCCTCGTTTTGATATCACTTCAAAGGAAGGGACCCCTTGGACCGGATTTAAGAACATGGAAATGATCTCAGATAAACCTCTGGAAGATAACCTTGAATATATGAGAAGGCTGAAACAGGATTATCCGACCAAAGTCATTGTTGCCAGTATCATGGGAAGCAACGAAGAGGAATGGGAGATTCTTGCGAAAAAAGTAACAGAGGCTGGAGTTGACATGATCGAGTGTAACTTCTCTTGTCCGCAGATGACATCCTCTGCCATGGGATCTGACGTAGGACAGAATCCGGACTTGGTGCGCAGATACTGTGAAGTTGTCTCAGGCGCTACACATCTTCCAGTGATCGCTAAAATGACTCCAAATATCGGAAACATGGAGATTCCTGCTATCGCTGCAATGGAAGGCGGGGCGAAGGGAATCGCTGCTATCAACACGGTCAAAGCCATCACAAATATTGATGTAGAAAATATGACAGCAATGCCGGTTGTAAATGGTAAATCCTCCATCTCAGGTTACTCAGGAGCCGCTGTAAAACCAATCGCTCTGCGTTTTATCACACAGATGAAACAGCATCCGGAATTAAAAGATGTGCCGATCACAGGAATTGGCGGTATCGAGACATGGAAGGACGCATTAGACTTTATCCTCGTAGGATCTTCCAACCTTCAGGTGACAACCTCTGTTATGCAGTATGGATACCGCATCGTGGAAGACATGATCAGCGGACTGTCTCATTTCATGGAAGACCATGGAATTGACAAACTGTCTGATCTGGTAGGAGTGGCACTTCCGAACATCGTGCCGGCAGATGATATCGACCGTACCTTTATCCTCTATCCTGAATTCAATAAGGATAAATGTGTGGGATGCGGCAGATGCTATGTATCCTGCTTTGACGGCGGACACCAGGCCATCACATGGGATGAAGAAGAGAGAAAACCAGTTCTCAATGAAGACAAATGCGTTGGGTGCCATCTGTGCCTGAATGTCTGTCCGGTGATGGACTGCATTACCCCTGGCAAGGTTGAAATGAAACCGGGAGTAGAAGAGCATGAAGTAAAAATGAAAACCAAGTATGAGTAAAGCATAAGTCAGATTGGGGGACAATCATATGAAAAAGTTCGACTTAGTGATCAAGAACGGTACTGTTGTAACAGCTTCTGAAATGTTTTCTGCGGATGTAGGCGTGCAAGACGGAAAAATTGTGGCCATTGCAAAAAATATTGAGGCAGATGCGGATGAAGTATATGACGCCGCAGGAAAGCTGGTGCTTCCGGGAGCACTGGATGTGCACACCCATTTGGCAATGCCGTTCGGCGGTACGATTTCTTCTGACAGCTATCTTTCCGGAACCAGGGCAGCTGCCTGCGGAGGAGTCACGACAGTCTTTGACTATCCGGTACAGCATACCGGGGAAACGATCCGGGGAGTTATCGCGGAGAAAAAAGCTGTTTTAGAGAAAGAAGCATGTGTGGATTTTGCATCCCACTGCTGTATCACAGACCTTTCTGACGGAGCGATCATTGAAGAGATGGAAGAAGCCGTCAAAGAGGGGATCACAAGTTTCAAATGCTTCCTTGTGTATAAAAAAGAAGGATGGATGGTAAGTGACGGAACACTTGCTAAACTGATGCTTCGTGCGAGGGAACTGGGAGCAATGATCAATGTCCACGCGGAGAATCCGGATTTGATCGATATGTACACAGAACAGTTTTTAAAAGAGGGAAAGACAAGTGCCTGGTATCATTACATGAGCCGTCCGGAATTTGTGGAGGCTGAGGCAGATAAAAGAGCTGTACATTGGTCAAAACACCTGGATGCACCGTTATATCTTGTACATATGGCGGATAAGGAAGGGCTCGAGGCCTGCCTCCAGGCCAAAGAAGAAGGGGCGCCTGTGTTTGTGGAAACCTGCCCGCAGTATCTGGAGTTCACCTGTGATGTCTATAAGAGAGAGGACGGACGTAACTTTGTATGCTCCCCTCCGATCAAAGGACAGGAGAGCCAGGACGCATTGTGGAAAGCGATCAAGAACGGTTCCATTGATACCGTAGCCACTGACCATTGTCCGTTCCAGAGTTATGAAAAAGACTGGGGTAAAGACGACTTTACAAAGATCCCGAACGGATGCTCAGGAATTGAGAACTTATATCCATATATGCTGGATGCAGCAAACTCCGGAAAGATATCTTTCCAGAGAGCAGTAGAGCTGTGCTCAACAAATCCTGCAAAGATCTTCGGATGTGACCAGAAAGGTTCTATTGCAGTAGGTAAGGACGCAGATATCGTCATTTACGACAAAGATAAGGATTTCACGGTCAGCGTTGATACAATGCATTCAGACTGTGACCATACCATCTGGGAAGGCAAAAAGCTTCACGGATATCCAGTGCGCACATTCCTCCGCGGAAATGTAGTGTATGCAGACGGAGAGTTCAAGGGAACTCCTGGTATGGGCCAATTTGTAAAACGAAGCCCTAGAAAATTAAGATAAAAAAGCGAGGGTACCATGGGTAAGGCGGTTACTAGAAAAGAAGCGGAACAAATGCTTGAAAATGCATTGGAGATCGGGGCGCGTATGCTGATCTCCGGTGCAGAGATCAGCCGCGTGGAAGATTCGATCCTTCGGATCTGCACAGCTTATGGATCTGAACGGACTGAGGTTTTTTCTATTACATATACAATTGTTGCCACTATTTCCTCCAAGAATTTCGGTATCATAACCCAGTCCAGAAGAATCCATGGCTTAGCTTTTAATCTTCAGGAGCTTAAATATCTGAACAATTTGTCCCGGAACGTGTGTGTGAGCCTTCCGGATATGGATGAAGTCAGAAGTGATCTGAAAAGGATTCACGAATTGCCCCAATATACGAACCGGCAGGGCATGCTGATCTATGCATTAATATCATCTGCCTTTACCCTGTTTTTTGGAGGCTCTGTGCTGGATGCGGCAATCTCCGCGGTCATAGGAGTTTTGATCAAGATCGTGGAGATCCCTCTGAAAAACATGAACATGAACCGTTTCCTGGTCTCCTGCCTTTGTTCCTTGGCAGCAGGGGTCCTGGCGGTCATGGCGGCACGTACAGGAATTGGATGTTCCTCTGATAAGATCAGTATCGGTAATGTGATGATCCTGATCCCCGGACTTATGTTTACAAACTGTATCCGGGAAATGATATCAGATAATTTTTTATCAGGCCTGACCCGTTTCGGGGAGGCAGTCCTTTTAAGCCTTTCTATTGCTTTGGGCTTTGCAGTGGCCAGCTGGCTGTAATCAAAATGTCTGCATTATGAATTGAGAGGAGTTTAAAATGAGCGGATTAAATCAAATCATAGCAGCATTTTTCGGCGCCCTGGGCTTTGCTTTTTTATTCAATCTGCACGGGAAAGAAATTTTCTATACCTCACTGGGAGGGTGTCTTGCATGGTGCGTGTATCTTTCGGCAGGGCTGATTTTTCCCCAGTATGGGAAACAGTATTTTGCGGCGGCATTATTTTTAGGAATCTACGCGGAATTTTTGGCAGTCAGGACAAAGGTTCCCGCAACATTATATCTTGCAGTCGGCATGATCCCCCTGATCCCCGGGGCGGCATTATTTATGATGATGCAGAACGCATTCAAAGCTGACTGGGAACAATTTGCACAGTACCGGCTGGAAGCATTTATTACAGGAGCTTCCATAGCTTTTGGAACGATCGTGGCAGCTGTGTGCTGGAATATTTTTAAAAACTATCGGTTAAACAAAAAATAAGGAGGTTTCATTATGTATACATGTGATTTAGATCGGATGGCAGACAAAATAAAAACGATGAGCAAGTTTGGGGATGCGGGACACGGGGGCATCACAAGATACTCACTTTCACCGGAAGCCTTACAGGCACGGGGAGAATTCGTAAAGAGAATGGAAGCCATCGGGGCAGAGATCAAAACAGATGATATGGCAAATGTCTATGCGACACTCAAAGGATCTGAGCCGGATCTTCCGAACATTGTTATGGCTTCCCACTGTGACTCTGTAAAGAACGGCGGAAATTATGACGGAATCCTTGGGGTTATGGGAGCTATGGAAGTTCTGGAGTCCATTGCAGACCAGAAGATTCCTCACAAACACAATGTAACCGCTATGATCTGGACCAACGAAGAAGGTTCTTTATATCCGCCGGCTATGATGTCCTCAGGGGTAATCTGTAACGACTATCTTCCGGACGATATCAAGAAAAACTTTATCCATGAAAATATGCTTGCGTCCAAATCTGTTCTGGATCCTGAAAAAACATTCGGGGAGGCATTGGAAGCTTCCGGATATAAAGGGGCCAGAGAAAACCGTTTAAATAACAAAGACTATATGGCTATGTTTGAGCTTCATATCGAACAGGGACCGATCCTGGAAGCTGCAAAGAAAGATATTGGTGTCGTAACCTGTGTTCTTGGAATGATCAATTACAAGATTAAGGTTTACGGACAGTCAGACCATGCGGGAACCACTCCGATGAAATACCGCCAGGATGCTTTATACGGAGCTTCAAAGGTTCTTCAGTATCTCCACGATGAGTTGGATAAACTGGATCCAGAATTGGTTTATACAACTGGAGAGATCTACTGTCATCCAAATGTACACACAGTTATTCCAGACTATGTAGAATTCTCTATTGATGCAAGACATGAAAAACCAGAAGTGATCGAACAGGTTGTCAATGTTATCAAGTCAATGCCAAAAGAAGTAGTAAAATGCAAAGTCGATTATGAAGTGGCATGGACCAGAGATACTGTTTACTATGACAAAGAACTGGTTAATTATGTACAGGAAGCAGTGGATGAACTCGGTTATTCCAACCAGAAGATCAATTCCGGTGCAGGACATGATGCTCAGTTTGCAGCATACATGATGCCGACAACAATGGTATTTGTTCCTTCTAAGGACGGACATTCTCACTGTGAACCAGAATATACATCACCGGAACAGTGTACTCAGGGGGCATCTGTACTTCTGAACGCAGTTTTAAAATGTGATGCCGACAAGTAGGTAACATCGTTTTCCTTTACGTTAATATAAGCAGAAAGAACGCTGTGGATTTCAGCGTTCTTTCTGCGTTGCCAAATATACAAAAGATCTATGTCACCCTATATTAAACCGATGGTTTTTGGTATAATAGCAATGGCGTAAAAAATGTACTGAGGGAGGTGTTTCTTATTTTTATAGACAAGCCTTATTATAGCATAGGGGAACTCTCGGCAATCTGCGATATTCCGCAGAAAACACTGAGGTATTATGATGAGATCGGTCTGTTTACTCCGGACCAGAGAAATCAGGAGACTCATTACCGCCTTTATTCTAAGGGGCAGATCATCACGGTAGTCATTATTAAGAATTTGAAACAAATGGGGTTTTCCTTAAAAGAAATCAAGGAGATCGTTTCTGAAAATGAAGCCAAAGCACTTGAAAAAAACATGCTGATTAAACTTCAATCTATGAAACAAGAGATTGAGGAGAGCATCAACCGATACACGGAATATTGCTATTTTCTGAAGAGAATTCAGAGTGGTATTGATATCCTTGAAGAGCTGTCGGACAGCCGTTCCGATGAGATGAAGGTCTCTGTAGAATTTATTCCGGAGGTTCATCTTTTATATGACCGCCGGGTCATGAAGGATTATGATTATTCAGAGATCTCTCTTGAACGGTGGCTGGGGATCATGGATAAGGCCAAGACCATGAATTGTAAGATAGTAGGTCCGGTATATGTCACTTTTTATGACAGCAATATACTCAATAAATTCCTGTCCCAGGATTCTGAGATTGAATTCGCTGTCCAGGTGGAGGAGTCAAGGCCTGCTGATCATATCCGTCCTTTCGGCGGAATGCTTGCGGCCACGGTGATTCATATAGGGAATTATGAGGATATTTCAAGTACATATATCCAGTTGATCAAGTGGATCAAAAAGCACGATTATAAGACCGTCGGACCGGCCACGGAAGAATTTATCCTTTCGCCCCTGGATGTAAATGATGAGACCCGGAGGGTCACGAAGATCATCGTACCGGTGGAGAAGGAGTAAGAAGTTTTTATTTTTTAATCCAGTAAAGAAAGAGAGCCATCCTGCAGATACTTTGATAGTTTCTGCAGGATGGCTCTCTTGATGTCAGAGGAAATTTCTATACCTTATCGTGCGCAGCACGTCCACCCGAAGGGTATATAATACGGTGTGCCCTGTGGGTATGACATTTTCCACATGATTTCCGTTCGGCTCTTAGAATGCCTCACTCCAATCATGTAGAAAATGGACGTAATGTCTGCTGGAGAAGGGCTTCTGTCAAAAGAAGGGTGACACTTTTCAAAAGTTATTTACCACTATTGGAGGAGCGTATTTCAAAAGCGCGACGGAAATAGTGGTAAATAACTCATTCCCACAGGGCACACCGTGTTTTATATCCTTCGGATGGACGCGCTTCACGCGATAAGGTATAATATTCTTATACCCAATAGGGCAGCTCGTATTTTATGCCCTTCGGGCTTGGCGCACTACGCACGATAAGGTTATACCCAAAAGGGCATCCCGTATTCCATACCCTGCGGGTGGACGTGCTTCGCACGATAAGGTATACCCAATAGGGCATCCCGTGTCTTATACCCTTCGGGTGGGCGTGCTGCGCACGATAAGGTATATGAAATTTGAGTGGAGGGACTTTATTTTGGACAGAAATCAATATTACTCTATCGGCGAAGTGGCAGCCACTTGTAATACGTCGATTAAAACACTTCGTTATTATGATGAGATCAAGCTCGTGGTACCGGAGATCCGTAAGGCGGAGAGCAAATACCGCTACTACAGCAAGGATCAGATGGTGACGATCTCTATTATCCGGAAGCTGCGTATGCTGGGTTTTTCTATTAAGGAGATCAAAGAGATCGTTTCTGCGGACCAGGTTAAAAATCTGGAGCAGAAGATTGAAGATAAGCTGGTGTGTATTAAAAAAGAAATAGAAAACCTGAATCAGAAATATTTTGAAGGAGAGCAGTTTCTTCAGAGATTAAAAGAAGGCGCCCAGATCCTTCACCTCTATGACGATGAATTAAAAAAGATCCAGGCCGGTGAGCTGGAGGCGATCTCCGTCAAAGAGGTGCCTGAAGTGAATCTGTACCACTCCCGTAAGATCATGCAGTCCTACCACAACGATGAAGTCTCCCTGGAGCGCTGGGTAGAGATTAATGATGAAGTCTCAAGACATGGCCTAAAAGTCTGCGGACCGATCACTGTCACCTATTACACAGAGCTGCTGGACCAGTTTCTATCCAAAGACTGTGACATAGAATTCGGCATCCAGGTGGAGGAAAGCTCTTCCCCGCACGTCAGAAAGTTCGGCGGTTTCCGGGCAGCAACTGCGTTCCATGTGGGTCCATACAGTGATGTTATCAAAACCCATATCAAGATCATTCAGTGGATCAACCAAAACCACTATAAAATAGCAGGCCCGGTATCAGAGGAATTTATCATCTCTCCTGTAGACCTGCGCAATGAAAATGAACATGTTACCAAGATTATCATTCCTGTCACAAGAGCTTGACAACGTTGAGCGTCTAATGCGATTTGATAAGGTCAAATCATTTCCCTACATATTTTGTGTACATCCTCGCGGAGCGTTTTGATGTCATGAGTTATTTACCACTATTTCCGTCGCGCTTTTGAAATGCGCTCCTCCAATAGTGGTAAATAACTTTTGAAAAGTGTCACCCTTCTTTTGACAGAAGACCTTCTCAAGCAGACATTACGTCCATCCGAAGGATATAAAATACGGGATGCCATCCTGCGATAGTTTTTATCCATTTTCGCCAGTTTGAAAGCTTTGTATCTGTTGTGATTTTTTCAATTATCTCCAGCTAACGATTGAATGACTCTCATACGATAAGAGAAAAGAATGTGATGAGATTTTAAAAATAATTTGGAATTCAGTAGAATTCTTTATTTCGTATGTTATTATTTTATTAAAAGAAGGATTATTCAGTATTATGTGATTGAAAGGAGAGAGACAAGTATGACAGAAAAACAGATAAATGAAGAGTTAGAAAAGGGATATACGGATATGCTGGAAGGGCGTTCAAAACCTGCAGAGCAGGTGTTTTCTGAAATTTATAAGGATTATAATGTATACTGTTGATCATACAATGCTGTAATTAATATTATTATACAAAATAAAGAGGTGCGGCAGGGGGCTGCCGTACCTCTTTGTTGTTACCGTACCTATATGTTACCTGAATAAGCTTCCGCTGATCACAAGTTTCTGGATCTCATTAGTTCCTTCATAGATCTGTGTGATCTTGGCATCTCTCATCATTCTCTCTACATGGTATTCTTTCATATAACCATTGCCTCCGAGCATCTGTACAGCTTCCTGGGAAACCTGCATAGCTGCATCAGTGCATACCATTTTTGCTTTAGCGGCAGAGATGGAGTAATTACGTCCTTCCTGTTTGTCCATGGCAGCTTTATAGAGCATGTACTGTGCCTGCTCGATCTGTACGGACAACTCTGCCATCTTGAATGCCAGATATTGATTCTTAAACAGAGGTTTCCCAAACTGCTGGCGGTCTTTCAGATACTGTACTGCGATCTCATAAGCACCTTTTGCGATACCCAGTCCCTGGGCAGCCACACCGATCCTTCCGCCGTCCAGATCCTTCATAGCTACAGCAAAGCCTTTGCCTTCTTCGCCAACCATATTTTCTTTCGGAACTCTCACATTTTCAAAGATGATCTCTGAAACCTGCGCACTTCTAATACCACATTTGTTTTCGATGGTTCCTACAGAAACTCCAGGCATTGCTTTCTCAACAACGAATGCAGACAGGCCCTTTGTTTTCTTTTCCGGATCTGTCAGTGCGAAAACAAGAAAATAATCGGCCAGAGGTCCGTTAGTGATAAAGCATTTTAGGCCATTTAAGACATAAGCCTCTCCGTCCCAAAGGGCAGTTGTTTTACAACCTGCGGCGTCGGAACCTGCTTCCGGTTCTGTAAGACAGAAAGCACCCATCTTTTTCCCTGACAAGACATCAGGAAGGTATTTCTTTTTGATCTCCTCACTGGCAGAGTTGATCAGGCCGCCGGAGAACAGGGAAGTACATACGGAATAAGCAATTCCCACAGAGGAGTTCACCTTGGAGATCTCTTCTACAGCCAGTACATAGGACAGATAATCAGCACCCTGGCCGCCGTATTCTTTTGGGAACGGAAGGCCGATCAGCCCCATCTGTCCCATCTTTGCATAAGCTTTCTCAGGAAATCTTCCCTCTTCGTCATCTTTTAATACGTTCGGCAGCAGTTCTGTCTGAGCCAGCTGCCTTGTAATACTCTGGATAGATAATTGCTGGTCGGTTAATTGAAAATTCATATTGAAACCTCCTTTTGTGTGAGCTTAGCGATCATCGCCGGGATCACATCGTTTAAATCTCCCACGATTCCATAGTCACAGATTCCGAAGATCGGTGCCTCTGGATCTTTATTGATAGCAATAATATATTTTGATTCGTTCATGCCCGCTAAATGCTGGATTGCACCTGAGATACCGCAGGCAATATATATGTCCGGCCGTACTGTGGTTCCGGTCTGTCCGACCTGGTGGGAGGCATCGATCCATCCCGCTTCCACGCACGCCCTGGAGGAACCTACTTCCGCTCCGAGAACATCTGCCAGCTGGCGGATAAGCTCGAAACCTTCTGCGGATTTAAGCCCTCTTCCGCCAGATACGATAATACGTGCATCGGTCAGATTGACTTGTTTCTTTTCTTTTTTAATGATTTCAATCAGTTTTGCCCTGATATCATTTTCTGAGAGGTCAGGAATAAAGGTCTTTAATGTACCGCAGACTGTTTCCTGATGAATTGCTTTCTCCATGACACCAGGCCTTACAGTAGACATCTGTGGACGGTTCTTTGGACAAACGATCGTGGCCATAAGGTTCCCTCCGAAAGCAGGCCGTGTCTGAAGAATCTTTCCGTCCTCCTTATCAATCTCTAGCTTTGTGCAGTCCGCCGTAAGCCCTGTTCCAAGCCGGGCGGCGATCCTCGGTCCGATATCACGGCCTATAGATGTTGCACCTACCAGAACAATCTCAGGTTTTTTCTCCTGGATCAGCTGTACAAAAGCGGATGTATAGCCATCAGTGGAGAAGCTTTTAAGCAGCGGATGCGACATATAGTAAACGACATCTGCGCCATAGTGAAGAAGCTTCTCGGCTTCCTGTTCAATCTGATATCCGGGAATGACAACTGCAAGTTTTTTCTTAAGCTGATCTGCAAGTTTCCGGCCTTCTCCCATCAGTTCGATGGTAACGGGCTGGATCTTACCTTCCCTTTGTTCTCCAAGGACCCAGACATCCTCATATGCACTCAGGTCAATACCTTGGTTTACTTTTGCTCGTTCCATTTTTATGTCCTCCTTAAATCAAATTTGCCTGCAGAAGCTTGTCAATGAGGGTTTCCGCTTTTTCTGAATCCGTTCTTCCCTCGATGATCTCACTTTGCTTGGATTTAACAGGGACAAAGGAACGGTATACGTTGGTGGGAGAACCTTTAAGTCCAATCTGGGTCTGGTCTACATCCAGGTCGGATAAGCCCAGTATTTTAATTTCCACATCCCCGTCATAAGCTCTGAAAATTCCCTGTACGGTTGGGAATCTGGGCTCATTCAGTTCCTTGATGGCAGTCAGGAGCACCGGAAGTTCTGCCCGGATCTTATAGTCTCCTGTTTCCGTAAATCTTGTCACATTCAGGGCTTCCCCGTCATACTCGATATGTTTGGCATAAGTAATCTGCGGGATGCCAAGAAATTCAGCAATCTCGGGTCCTACCTGTGCGGTATCACCGTCAATAGCCTGTCTTCCGCAGAGGATCAGGTCATAACTGCCGATCTTTTCAATAGCTGCCGCAAGGATCGTTGCGGTGGCCCATGTGTCGGATCCTCCGAAAGCCCGGTCGCTCACCAGATATGCATGGTCTGCACCCAGAGCGATGGCTTCCTTTAACGCATCTGCGGCCTGGGGAGGCCCCATGCTCACTACAGAGACTTCGGCTCCTGTCTGTTCCTTCAGGACAAGGGCAGCCTCCAATGCATTTTTGTCATCCGGATTGATAATGCTTGGGACTCCTTCCCGGATCAGTGTCCCGGTTTCCTGGTTGATCCGGACTTCGTTGGTATCCGGAACCTGCTTTACGCATACAATGATCTTCATGCTTTCCCTCCCATTACTTTCCTTTAGAATTTAATACAGCCCTTGAGATCACAACCTTATGGATCTCAGAAGTACCTTCATATATTTCTGTGATTTTGGCATCTCTGTACATACGCTCCAGAGGATAATCTTTCATATATCCGTATCCGCCGTGAATCTGCAGAGCGAGATTGGTGACAAATCTTGCAGTCTCAGCAGCGTTTAGCTTAGCGATGGCAGCCTCTTTTGTATGGGGTTTGCCGGTACTTTTTAAATAGGCAGCATAATAGATCATCCATTTTGCGCACTCAGTTTTTGTGGCCATATCTGCAATATACCACTGCAGTCCCTGAAGTGCCTTGATCGGTTTTCCGAACTGAACTCTTTCGTTCATATACTTGACACTCTCATCGAGTGCACCTTCCGCGATTCCTAATGCCTGTGCAGCTACACCGATTCTGGCTCCGTCCAGAGCTGTCATAGCGATCTTAAATCCTGTTCCTTCTTTTCCTACAAGGTTTTCTTTTGGAACCCGGCATTGGTCAAAGATCAATTCAGCGGTCTCAGAACCGTGGATTCCCATTTTATTTTCAATTTTACCTACAGAGAATCCAGGAGTGCCTTTTTCCACTAAAATGCAGGATAGGCCTTTGACTCCCTTGGTTGGATCAGTCAGGGCAAAAATGAGAAGATACTTGGCCTGGCCTCCTCCGGAAATAAAGCATTTGGTACCGTTTAATACATATTCCCCGGTTTCTTCATCCAGGACAGCCGTTGTCCTTACTGCCGCAGCGTCAGAGCCTGCATTCGGTTCTGTCAGCGCAAAGGCGGCAAGGTGCCCGCCGGATGTTACCTCGGGGAGATATTTTTTCTTCTGTTCTTCGTTGCCGAACTTTGAAAGTACAGAAGCAAAGATGGTGTGGATGGATAAAATACCAGCAGTGGCCGCGCATTTTTTTGCAAGCTCCGTCACTGTGATCACTTTATCAATGTCATTGCCCCCGCTTCCGCCATATTCTTCTGGGGTTCCGATCCCTGTAAATCCGAGCTTTGCCATCTGCTCAAATGTATCTCTCGGAAAGATCCCGGTCTGATCCACCTCTTCAGCTCTGGGACCTACAACTTTTTCAGCAAATTCACGGACTGTCTTTTTCAGCATTTCCTGTCCGTCTGTCAGTTTAAAATCCATTTTTACCTCCTGCTCTCCTAATTACATTACGCCTTCGGCCTTTAATGACTCCAGTTCCTCATCAGTCAGTCCAAATACTTCTTTATTGTGCTGTCCGAGCAGAGGGGCAGGAGTGTCTACGCTGCCAGGAGTCTCTGTCAACTTAATTGGGCATCCCTGGAAATACATTTCACCGATTGTCGGATGATCCATATGTACCATCATTTCTCTTGCCTGGAAATGCGGATGGTCGATGGCTTCCTGCATATCCAGCACTGGACCACAGGGGATGCCTGCTTTATCAAACAGGTCTTCGATCTCTTTCTTTCCTTTGGTGGCAACCCATTCACTGATAAGTTGCTGCAAGCCGTTTGTGTAGTTTTTACATCTCAGATCGTTTGTCTGATAACGTGGATCGTCAAGCAGGTCCTCTCTGCCAATGGTTTCACAGAAGGTTTTAAACAGCCGGTCATTACCCACTCCGATTGCAATATATCCGTCTTTTGCCTCATAGATATCAAATGGGGCAATAGAAGGATCAATATTTCCCTGACGCTGTGGGATCACGCCGTCCATTGTTGTGGTAACAATGGCATTTTCCAGCAGACTGAAGATGGTATCCGCCATAGCCACATCCACCTGCTGTCCGCGGCCGGTCCGTTCCCGGTTAAACAGCGCCATCAAAACTCCCACACACAGATAAATACCAGTTACATTGTCAGCGATAGAAGGCCCAACTTTCGTTGGAGGGGAGTCCGGGAATCCTGTCATGTTTACCATACCACCCATAGACTGGGCTACAATGTCATAGCACGGACGGTTAGACAGCGGTCCGTACTGACCGAAGCCAGAACCAGAAGCATAGATGATGCTTGGATTGATCTCCTTTAATGTTTCATAATCCACCTTTAATTTCTTAGATACACCGGCCCGGAAGTTTTCAACAACCACATCGGCGTCTTTTACTAAGTCATAAAAGATTTCTCTCGCTTTTTCATTCTTAAGGTTCAGAGTGACACCTTTTTTATTTCGGTTTAAGAATGCATAAAATCCACTCTCTCCGCTTTTTTCATCGATCGGTCCCCAGCTCCTGCACTGGTCTCCCTGGATCGGCTCAAATTTGATGACATCTGCTCCGTTGTCTGCCAGCAGGGTAGTGCAGAACGGTCCGTTATATGCGTGTGTCAGATCCAGGACCTTAACGCCTTCTAATGCTTTCATGTGATCCTCCTTTTATTTAAGCTTTTACTTTGTGTTCCGGCACTTCATAAACAAAAAATGCTTCAGTTGAGATTTCCGGATCGTCCAGCATATCAATGGAACTTTCAAATTCCGGATTCTCTGGAATCTGGGCTACTTTGAAAGAACGGCACTGGATATATACTTTGTTGCCCTCAGTCTTTGTCACTCTTGCGATAAATTCCATATAATCCCCAGCAAATACAGGGTTATATAATCTGATCTTTTCTACAAGGCAGCATCTTCCTGTATTGCCGCACACCTTTGCCATCAGGCGGTCTGCGGTGTCTCCCATATAAGTAATGGAGCGCGCACCGTTTACTACACCTCCGCCGTAAAATTCATCTCTGCTTGACATTCTGTATCTCATTGTTACTGTCTGTTCGCTCATATCATGACCTCCTTGATTTTTCATTTCCTATATGCAAGATTAATCGATTGCTTTCCATGGATCTTTGACGGTTCCGTCCGGCTGTGCGCCTCTCTGAAGTTCTTTTTTTACTACGAGGATCACATTTCCCTCAGTGATCAGTTTTGGCTCGTCAAAATAGTACATATCTCCGTCCTTGGCACCTTCAATACCAAGTCTTTTTGCGGGAGTTGCGACTTTAAATGTCTGGATCAGACAGGTTCTTGATGTGTTTCCTACCTTGACCATGGTTGCCTTAAAGTCCAGCTGGTCTCCCACATAAGCATCTTCCATAAATTTTACATCGTTATAACCAAGGCAAAGAGACTCATCTCCGTCGTTTAAGATCATCAGCTCTGTCTCTACATCTCCGATGAAATCAAACTGTCTGCCTACCGGGATCACACCCTCCGGACTGCCTGCATCTGCCGTCGTCATTTTGTAACTTAAAAATGCTTCTGTTCTCATAATTTTCTACCTCCTGTGGCAATATGAATTTTGATCTTAATATCACTATAATCCATCCGGTGAATGCACAGTCAATGGCTGTTTTTAAGAGTTTTTATGTAATGTTGAGAGAAAAAGAAACCAACTGTCCAGCGGGGGAGAGTTGGCTCTCTTGAGAAAAATCAGGGATCTGTCAGAATGGCCGGATGGTTTTTATACTGTTATGTGATTCTAAGGCATAAAAATGGGGAAGAGTTTTAATCCCATATTTATGTTGTATTTTAGACAATAACAAACCAAAAATGATATAATAAAATCAACCGTAAACATGGGTATAAAGGAGAATAAAAATGAGATATGGTATAAAAAATGACAGAAAGGAACGAAGCCGTATATGAAAAGTTTTAGTCTCAAAAAATTCATTCCTCTGCTGATGATATTGGCCATATTGTTTGTAAAGGCGGGCTATTTTGACCGCCTTGTGGAAGAGATTGATCCAGATATAAAAAAAGATTTATATATGAAAACAGAGACCTATGATGTTGATATCGAAGTGGATGAAAAGGGCTCTTATATAGTAACAGAACAGATTAAAGTGAGGTTTTCGGAGGACAGGCATGGGATTTATCGGTACATACCTGATAAAGGATTTGTGGCGTATAAAAAGGGCGATAATATAGAAAAATTCCCTTTTCTCGCAAAGGTGGAGCTTGAACTGCCAAACAGTGATATATCTGAATCTAAGCAGAACGGGGCAAAGGTATTTCGTTTTGGCCACAGTGATAAAACGGTCCGGGAAGGTGATTATGAATTTACATACCGGCTGACTCCTGAACGGCAGGGGCAGCCATTCCCGTACATCTATTATAATATTTATCCCTCCAGGTGGAAGAATGATATACCTAAGGGAAGCCGTTTCACGATCCATTTTCCCCAAAACGCAGACTTAGATCAGCTTGAGTTTTATCATGGGGCCTATGGATCAGCAGAAAGTGCTGATCACTTGATAGAATTAAAAAAGAATACAAAGGAGAACACTGTTACCGGAACGCTGAAGAGAAATCTTTCTGCGGGCAGCGGGATTACCTGTTTTTCTGGACAGATACAGAAGGGATTTACAGAAATTAAAGAAAAACCAGAAATATCTTTATTTCTTTGGATTCCGCCGACTATTCTTCTTGCAGTGCTTGTAGTCTTGTATCTGTGCTTTGGCAGGGATGAAAAAATCATTTCTTCCATAGAGTTTGAACCTCCGCAGGATATGGACAGCGCAGCTGTAGGATATGTTATTGATGGAATTGCGGATGACAAGGACATCCTTTCATTGGTACTGTATTGGGCCGACAGGGGCAACTTGTGGATAGAAGAGGAAGAAGAATATCTTATAACTCTGCATAAACTAAAGGAACTTCCGGAAGATGCGCCAAACTATCAGCAGACTGTATTCCGGCGGCTGTTTCGGAACCAGGAATCTGTCTACTTGAACGGACTGCAAAATGATTTCTGGATCACCATGGAAAACGCCAAAACGCAGTTGATACAGAGATTTGATGGCCAAAGCAAGGCCGGAATCTATACCAAGCCATCATGGAGGCTGCAGAAAGCAGCTTTCCTATGCACATTACTGTCAGTTATCTGGATTACTGTTCTTACAGGTCATTATTCTTATATGACGGCCGTAGGCGTTGTAGTTCAGGCATTATTATGCGTTGGAATGGGTATGGGAATGTACTTTTGCTGCAGGGGAGTGGACGGCTGGTACTCTTTTTCCGGAGAAAAGAGAATGATGTTGACGGCAGGAGGCGCGGCTCTTTTTTACTTATCAGAAATATGTTACTTTGTTTTTTATACATATAAGGCATCCCAAAATGAAATATTTGATTATTCGGTAGAAATAGGAGTTGTCTTAGCCGTATCAGCAATTATGATGCCGCTGACATGTTTTATGAAAAAAAGGACTTCAAAATGTATCCGGTGGATGGGACAGCTGTCAGGGCTGCGCTTTTTTATCGAAACTGCAGAGCTTGACCGTATGAAAGTACTGGCAGAAGACCAGCCTGAAATATTTTATCATATCATGCCCTATGCTTATGTATTTGGTCTTTATGACAAGTTTGCAGAGAAGCTGAAGACTTTGCAAATTCCTGCCCCGGGCTGGTATCATGCTGGATATGAAATAAAAAACTGGAATGCTGGTATCATGTTAAGTTGTATGGCAGGGAATCTTTCGTTTGCCGCAGTCTCTTTGAGTCAGCCGTCATCTGTAAATGCATCTGGAGGAGGATCAGCCAGCGGAAACAAAGGTGGTTTTTCAGGCGGAGGCTTTGGAGGAGGCGGAGGCGGCAGCTGGTAGGTGAGAGACAGCATTTTGAATATTTTCGTCTGACTAATATTGACTTTTCTCATAAGCATCCGTATAATAAGCTTACTTAATTCAGAAAGAGGTATTAGAGAAGTTATGGACGAAGCTGACGACAGTGATTCGGCAAACAATTTATATCATATAATATACAGGCGTAGTCTGCTGTTTGATACAATGGCGGATTGCGCCTTTTCGTATCTTCATATCCATATGCGCAGATGATTTAGGGTATCTGTTGGCGTATAGATTTAATATGAAAAAGAAAAGGAGTGTGCCAAATTGAATAAAATAGCCGCACAGTTACTGGTACAGATTATTTTGATATTGTTAAATGCTTTCTTCGCCATGGCAGAGATTGCTGTTATTTCTCTGAATGGGGCGAAGGTAAAGAAACTATCCGAAGAAGGAGATAAAAAAGCTGGGAAGCTGTTAAAACTTGTGGAGGAACCATCCGGATTTCTCTCGACAATACAGATTGGGATCACACTGGCTGGATTCCTGGGAAGCGCTTTCGCAGCCGATAATTTCTCCGGGTATTTTGTAAAGTGGATTTATGAAGATATAGGGTTCACGTCCATTTCTGTTTCTGCATTGGACACAATCGCCGTGATTCTGATCACTTTGATCTTATCCTATTTTACACTGATTTTTGGCGAACTTGTTCCAAAACGGATCGCCATGCAGAAGCCTCTTGCGGCAGCGAAGATTTCCTGCAGTGCTGTCTCCGCTGTGGCATTGGTCATGAAGCCTGTGGTCTGGTTTTTGTCGGCTTCTACCAATGTGGTTCTCAAAGTGCTCCATATGAAAACGGAGGCAGAGGAAGACACAGTGACAGAAGAGGAAATCCGGCTGATGATGGAATTGGGAGAGGAAAGGGGTACCATAGACAGCGAGGAGAAAGAGTGGATAGAAAATGTATTTGAACTGGGGGATACAACGGCAAGAGATCATATGACCCACAGCTCTGAGGTGACAGCCATCTATCTGGAGCAGTCCAGGGAAGAAATTTTACACACAATCAAGGACAGCGGACTGTCCAGATTTCCGGTTTACCAAAAAGATCTAAATGACATCAGGGGAATACTCAATGCCAGGGATTTTCTGATCAGCCAGAATGAAGGGCGGTCTACACCTTTGGATAAACTGCTGCGCCCTGTTTACTTTGTTCCGGAGACGATTCCTTCCTCTGTGCTGTTTCAAGATATGCAGAAGAAAAAGATTCATCTTGCGGTTGTGGTAGATGAGTACGGCGAAGTGAGCGGTATTATTACTATGGAAGATCTTTTGGAGGAGATCGTGGGAAATATCTATGATGAATTTGATCCCTCAGAACCGCCTGAGATCAGTAAAGTCAGTGAAAACCTGTGGAGATGTTCCGGGGCAGTGAAGCTGGACACCATAGCGGAGGAGCTGGGTTTGGAGATTCCCGGACACCCGGATTATGACACACTGGGGGGCCTGATCTTCAGCCAGCTTCATTCCATTCCAAAGGACGGGGCAGTGTTTGAATTGGAAGTCTATGGGCTCCATATTCATGTAAAGAACATAAGAGACAGAAAGATTCAGGAAGCAGAGCTAAAAAAGATCGAGTGAAAGAAAAAGAATAATGACGAATGTTTTTCTGGCGGCGGAATGACAGAAGCGGAAAGGAATAGGAGTGTTTTTCCAAAAGAACTTGTGGAACCCGCAAACAGCGTGGTAATATAAAGGGAAATACAGGAGGATGAAAAAGTGGGAAACAAAAAAGTTCTTAGAGTGGTGCAGATCGCATTGTTCATAGCCATCATTTTTATTATGACATTTACGCCGCTGGGATATCTACGTCTTGGATTACTTGAAGTCTCTCTGCTTACAATTCCGGTAGGGGTGGGAGCCATGATATTCTCACCGGCAGCCGGTGCAGTCCTGGGGCTGGCATTCGGGCTCATCAGTTTTGCAAGATTTTTTGGAATGAATCCATTTGGTGCAGTTCTTGTGGGAATCAATCCGTTTTATGCATTTTTGGTGGCAGTTCCGACAAGGGCGCTGATGGGGTTCCTGACCGGAGTAATTTTTAAAACATTGAAACGGGGCGGACAGGCAAAGACTTCCTATTACTATGTAGCAGGATTTTGTGCTCCGTTTCTGAACACCGTATTTTTTATGGGTGTCATGGTACTTTGTTACTGGAATACGGAGTATTTTCAAAATCTCAATTCAACGATGGGCAATCTGAACCCGCTGATGTTTATCTGCGCCTTTGTAGGGGTGAATGCAGTGATCGAGATACTGGCAGGTTCCATTGTAGGAGGAACGGTTGCCAGGGTGCTCCATAAGGCGTTGAAAAATACATGACATGTTCCACATGATTTCCGTTCAGCTCTTAGAATGCCTCACTCCAATCATGTAGAACATAGACGTAGTGTCTGCTGGATAAGGATGACAGTTAAACAGAAGGTGCCATCCTACGATAGTTATTCACCACTATTTCCGTCGCATTTTTGAAATGCCTTCTCCAATAGTGGTAAATAGCTGATGTAATTAACAACAAAAAAACAGGTTCCGCTGGTTGGACGGAACCTGTTTTTTATATTTAATGAAAAGAGAGGATTAAAATATATGAAAAACTATAATTAAAGTATATCAGAATCTTCATCAGATACAATGTATAGAAAATAAACAATTATAAACGAAATATAAACAAATCTTAGAAAACTCTTATGAAACGGTTTTTCATTTTAACTGACAGGCAATTTTATTACATGATAAGTTAGCTGATGCGTTATTGTGCAAAGGTAAGTGATTTAGTATGATTGTCATATGGAACGTTATAGAGTTTTTTAGGAGGCTGCCAATGAAAATAAATGAGACAATACGGCAAAAGCGCAGGGAGCAAGGGTTTACCCAGGAACAGATAGCCCAATATTTAGGCGTGTCCACTCCGTCTGTGAGCAAGTGGGAAAACGGCAATACATTTCCTGACATCACAATACTGCCTGCATTGGCAAGACTGCTGAAAACAGATCTGAATACTTTAATGTCTTTTAAAGAAGATCTGCAGGAGACCGAAATCCAGCATCTGTCCGATGAACTTTATGCTCTTATGAAGAAACAGGGATTTGATTCTGCGTTCCAAACCGCCATGCAGAAAATCTCAGAGTACCCAACCTGCGACTTGCTGATTTACACGCTGGCATTTGATCTGAAAAACGGACTGGATTTATTTGTCATACAAAATAAGGAGGATTATCAAGGAGAGCTCAATAAACTCTTTTGCCGTATTGCCAAAAGCGGTGATCCTTTGATTTCTGCTCAAGCTCTGTCTGCACTGATTGAATCGCATTTTGGACGCGGTGAGTATGAACTTGCGGAAGAACGGATAAAGCAGCTGCCCGTGTCTTCTCCTGACAAAGGGCTGATGTCAGCGAGGCTTTCTATGAAACTGGAACGTTATGAGGACGCTTGCGAGCTTTATGAGTCAAAACTTGCGGAGACTGCAGTTGATATACAAACTATTTTAATGGGTATGACAAAGGCGGCGATCCGTAATGAAAGATACGCTGATGCACAATACTACGCTGATAAGTATGAAGCCTTAACGAAAGAATTTGAGATCATGGACTGCACATCGCGCGCGGCCCAGCTTGAGCTTGCGGTAAATAGACAGGATACACAGACATGTCTTTCAATCTATAGGGATGCACTTGATACCATACAGAAAAAATGGAATATCACCCAGTCCCCGCTGTATAAACATCTGAAATTATCAGAAACCCAGATCAAAAATTATAATGTCGATTTGTTGCCTGCTATTCTAAAGGAGATGGAGACAGAAAAAGAGCTATCGTTCTTGTGGAACAATCCAGAATATAAAAGTCTGGTAAAGGAGTATAAAAATAAGTTTTCAAGACCATCGGGAGTGGTAAAGGAGGTTGGGTAAGGGATGAACGGTCCTATTATTTTGCAATCATTGAAGCAGATATGGGGAATCTTTGTTTTGAGACATAAATATAAAGGGAAGCTTCCGGATATTAATAATAATGATTCAAGAATGATATATTCACTGCCATTTCACGGTAAATGGGCTGTGGCAAACGGCGGTGTCACGAAAAGGACTTCCCACTCATGGGAAGTTCCCACACAAAGGTACGCCTATGATTTTATTATACTGGATGGAGATGGGAATAGTTTTACAGGAGAAGAGACAGAGGTAAGGTCCTTTTATTGTTATGGGAAAGAGATCTTAGCCCCGGCTGATGGTATGATTGCAGAAGTCGGTGATGGGAATCCCGACAGTAAGGTTACGAAAAATAGAGCTGTCTCATGTGACGCCCGTGATATCAGAGGCAACTACATCCTGATCAGACATTTAGATCATGAGTACTCCCTGTCAGCCCATCTCAGACCTGGCAGTATACTTGTGTCCGTGGGCCAGTCTGTAAAGAGAGGGGAGAAACTTGCGGAGTGCGGTAATTCAGGCAACACAACAGAGCCGCATCTCCATTTCCAGGTACAGCGGGGAAAGAGTTTTTATTCTTCGCCGGGACTGCCGGTTAAATTTAAAGATATCATAGTGCAGAATACCCACAACTTTGGGAACTTCGATGACAGACACTTAAATGAACGGGGGGATCAATGTAATTCACCATATATTGAGGTGGGGCAGACAGTGAGCAATGAGATTTGAGAAATATAGGACAAGGGTGTTTTAAAACAACTGGTTAAAGCCAGTGATCTTAAAACACCCTTGTCCTATATTTAATGAAAAGAGAGGATTAAAATATATGAAAAACTGTAATTAAAGTATAGCAGAACGAAGGACAGATTCAATGTTAAAAAAATAAACAATTATAAATGAAGTATAAACAAACCTTAGAAATATCTTAGGATATTTAAGCATTCAATAACAAGAGGTTAAAAATCTTTATATTTTGTCTTCTTCATAAATATAAGAAACTATTATGGCTTAAAAAAAGTTGAGTAAGGAAATCAAATTTAAAAAATTCAAAAAAGTTATTGACAGATAAAAAGCTTGATGATATTATTATCTCAACAAGAAAACAATAACAATTACTGTTACTGAGATTCTTGGATAGGAAAGAAAAATAACACAACATAGATTAGTAAGCAAAGGAGATCATTATTATGAAGAAATGGGTTTGTACAGTATGCGGATATGTTCACGAGGGAGAAACAGCACCAGAGAAATGTCCAACATGTGGAGTTCCTGCAGAGAAGTTCAAAGAGCAGACAGGAGACAGAGAATGGGCAGCTGAGCATGTAGTCGGAGTGGCACAGGGAGCCAGCGAGGACATCATGGCAGACTTAAGAGCAAACTTTGAAGGAGAATGCTCTGAAGTAGGTATGTACCTTGCAATGAGCCGTGTGGCACATAGAGAAGGATATCCGGAGATCGGATTATACTGGGAAAAAGCAGCATTAGAAGAAGCAGAGCATGCATCAAAGTTTGCTGAACTGCTTGGAGAAGTCGTAACAGACAGCACAAAGAAAAACCTTGAGATGAGAGTAGAAGCAGAGAATGGTGCTACAGCAGGAAAGTTTGACCTTGCAAAGAGAGCAAAGGCAGCGAACTTAGATGCGATCCATGACACCGTTCATGAGATGGCAAGGGATGAAGCCCGCCATGGAAAAGCCTTTGAAGGCCTGTTAAAGAGATACTTCGGGTAGAACGAGAAGGCAGCGGACAAAAACATATACCCAAAAGCGGCACCTTTCTTTTGATAGAATCCCTTCTCCAGCAGACACTACGTCCATGTTCTACATGATTGGAGTGAGGCATTCTAAGAGCTGAACGGAAATCATGTAGAACATGCCATACACTTTTCTTGAATTTATTCCTCTATTTCATATTTATCCATTTAGGACCGGAAATTTTTCCGGTCCTATTTTTTGAGTAGATAAGGCCCTTAAAGAGTGAGAGAGTAGGAAGTATTTTTGGATTTGCCCGCTTTATTCCATAAAAAACTACCGATGCGGTAAAGTAAGGCTCCGGAAGTTTAACAGCTGGATTTATAAAAATTTTTCTGCACATGTTTGGGACCGGATGAATATCTTAAAAATATGCTGCGCTGTTTGCGCCGGCAGAAACGGCATACACGCCGGAAAAGTTATTCTGGCATCTATGAAGAGCATACTAAGGAATAAGATATGCGAAAAAGTTAAGTAAAACTAATTTATGAGGTGAAAAATGGAGATGCTGAAAAGAGAGAAGATTCGTTCAAGAATGGTAGAATTAGCAAGCCAGTCTGATGGGAGAAAGGGACTTTACTGTATCTGCAGCCATTTAGGATGGGCAGGAGTTCTTTCAAACAGTGGCAGAGTTGAGGTTTTGCTGGAGGGCATTCCAGGGAAAATAAGAACAGAGAGTATAAGAATTGACAGGCGCATACCGGGGGATTGGCTGGAAAATTATCAGATCACAGCGGAGAAGCTGTGCTTTGACCATTATATTCCTGGAGAGATCATGTTCAAAGCCGAGGATGAGCACGGAAGGGAAAAAAATATTGTCCTCCACTTAAAGCTGCGCGGTTCATTTCTGTAGTTTCCTGTAAAGTTATTTAGTGTTATACTGGAATTATTAAAACTAAAGGAGGAAATAACAATGGCAGCATTAATCATTATTATAGTAATTATTGCGGTACTGGCAATTTGGCTGGTAGGCTCGTATAACGGATTTATCACTTTAAGAAACAAAACCGAAGAGGCATACTCTGCGATGGACGTTTCTCTGAAGAAAAGGTACGATCTGATCCCAAACTACGTGGAGACTGTCAAAGGTTATGCGAAGCATGAATCAGGAACACTGGAAAAGGTAGTGTCCGCCAGAAATATGGCAATGAGCGCCTCCAATCCGGAAGAGCGTCTGGCCAATGAAAATGTCTTGACAGGAGCACTGCGTTCCTTATTTGCAGTTGCGGAGGCTTATCCTGATCTGAAGGCCAACCAGAACTTCCTTCAGCTGCAGGAACAGCTTCAGAGGATCGAGGAGGAGATCGCAGGATCCAGAAGATACTACAACGGCGTTGTCAACAAGTACAACACCAAGGCAGAAATGTTCCCTGGCAATATCGTAGCAGGTATCTTTAAGTTTAGGAGAAAACCATTATACGAAATCAGTGATGAGGCAGAACGGGAGAATGTAAAAGTTTCTTTTTAATGCTTTGACACAGGGAGGTCACTATGAAAAAATTATGGAGCTCCGGCTTCGCCGCTGTCCTTCTGCTGGTCTTATGTATCTGCGGAGGGATTGCGTTTGAAAGCATAGCTGGGCCTTCTCCATCGCAGGTTGAGTCGGACCCTTATATGAGGACAAAACAGTACCAGACAAAGGTTGTGGTAGGAGAAGACGGATCCTATGATATCACAGAAAGAATCAATGTGAAATTTTCGGAGCCGCGGCATGGGATATACCGGTATGTACCTAATAAAGGAACTGTATCTGCCTATGACAAAAACGGCGTTCTTCAAAAGGTGCCATATTATGCGCCTCTGGATATGCTGAGATCCAATGAGACTGTGAGTGTGAGCAGTGAAAAAGGAAACAAGGTGTTCAGGTTCGGAGATGAGGATACGACGGTATGGGAAGGCAATTATAAGTTTGAATATCTTCTAAATCCAAAGTTTCAGAAGAGCAGTTACGATAACATCTACTGTAATATATTCCCCACACAGTGGAAGAATGAGATCCCTGCAGGAAGCAGGTTTACCATAAAGTTTCCCAAAAAATTTGACATGGGCCGGCTGAAGTTTTATTACGGAGAATACGGTTCCACAAAGAACGCAGAAGACGTTCTCACCATTGACAAAAATGAAGAAAACATGACAGTGACGGGCACGTTAAAGAAGAGCCTTCCGCTTGGCAGCGGGCTGACCTGCTTTGCCGGGTTGGATGCTGGATATTTTGAAGGAAGCCAGCAGGTCGCCGGGATTCCATGGATGATCCTGATCCCCTCCGTTATTATTTTTGGTATTGTGCTTTGTCTGTTTCTTATGTTCGGAAGGGATGAGAAGATCATTCCATCCATACAATATCAGCCGCCGGACGGACTGGATAGTGCGGGGGTAGGTTATATTATCGACGGAAAGGTGCAGGATCAAGATCTGCTTTCCCTGATCCTTTACTGGGCTGACCGGGGATATCTTAAGATTGAAGAAAAGAAAGGAAAACTCATATTCCATAAAAAGGCCGATCTTGCCAGTACAGCACCTGGCTATCAGAGGATCATGTTTGACAACCTGTTTGACGGTAAGGATAAGGTCAAGATTGACGATCTGAAATACAAATATGCAGATACTCTGCAGGTGGCTAAAAATAAACTGATTGGGTTTTTCGGAAGGAAGAAGGAGTTTAATATTTATACCACATCCTCAAGAGCAGCAAGAGGAATATCCATGGTACTCTCAGCACTTCCGCTGGGCCTGTTTATGCTTGTCTCAAGTGTTTATTCTTATACGGGTATCCCAAGAATGATCGTTGAGATCGTATTGTGGATCCTTGTATTAGGCGGAATGCTCTTGTTTACCACAGCGGTGGACGGCTGGTATGCCAGAAGCAGGGAGAGCAGAAAGCTGTGGGTATTCTGGGCTCTGGCGGCAAGTTTTCTTTCTGCGGCAGCTTATACCGGAAGCTATGTTGTCCGTGTAAGGAATGATGAGATATTCAATTATATCTGGGTTTTAGCCGCCGTGCTGGTTATGACTGCAGGTATGATCCTGATGACAGGATTTATGAAAAAGAGGACACACCAGTGTATTGAATGGATGGGACACTTGGCCGGGCTCCGTGATTTTATCGAGACAGCGGAGCTGGACAGGATGAAAGCACTAGCAGAAGACCAGCCTCAGCTGTTTTACCACATCATGCCGTATGCTTATGTTTTCGGGCTCTCTGATGTGTTTGCGGAGAAGCTGAAGGATCTCGGACTGGCTGCGCCGGATTGGTATGTGACAGACCGTCAGTTCACATTTTTTGATTATTACATCTTTAACCGCTGTCTCATGGGTAACATGGCACAGGCAGCAAGCACTCTGTCTGTCCCGGAACCTCCGAAGCCATCGTCTGGAGGCGGAGGTGGATTTGGAGGCGGCTCCTTTGGAGGGGGCGGATTCTCCGGGGGCGGCTTCGGCGGCGGAGGCGGCGGAAGCTGGTAGAAGAACATGAAAGGTGGAGGAACAAATGTATAAAAATGTTTCAAAGTTACTCATATACGGCGACATGGAGCCGGATTCTATTTTGATGCAGTTAAGTGATATTTTCCGCTGCATGGATGAAGAAAGCCAATCCAAAGAGGTCCTGACCACAAGGGTGTTCAGGCAGATCAAAAGGATCCTTCAGGTGGCCACAGATTATGGGTTTGACGAGAATCTCTGGCATAACTACCTGACGTTTTTGCTGATCACCAACGAAAACCCATTTAGTATCACCTGTGAAAAGGTGGGAGCCAGGGACGGAAGCGTAAATTATTTTGCAGAAAATGATTTCCGCGCTTTTAAAGAGCTGTTTGATTATGACTTTTCAAGGATCGAGTCATATCTTGGGGTAGACTGCTTCAGCCGGCTCTCAGACTACAAAGCGATCGGAAAACCGGAGCTTATGTACAATAAAAATGTCAGCGAGAAGGTCCAGGCACTGAGCAGAAAACTGGAAGGGACTAAGGATGAACACGAGTTTTTCCAGGTGGTGACAGGCTTTTATAAGGCCTATGGCGTGGGAATGTTCGGACTCAATAAAGCGTTCAGGATTGAAGAAAATCATAGCGGTGAGATCGCATTCCGGGCCATTAACAACATGGATAAGGTGACGCTTGATGACTTGGTAGGCTATGAGATTCAGAAGAAGAAGCTCATAGACAATACAGAGGCCTTTGTGCAGGGAAGGAAAGCCAACAACGTCCTGCTGTTCGGAGACAGTGGTACTGGAAAGTCTACCAGTATCAAGGCTATCGTCAACCAGTATTATGACCAGGGACTCCGGATGATCGAGATCTACAAGCATCAGTTCAAGGATCTGTCCAATGTGATTGCACATATTAAAAACCGGAATTACCGGTTTATCATTTATATGGATGACCTGTCCTTTGAAGAGTTTGAGGTGGAATACAAATTCCTGAAAGCGGTGATCGAAGGCGGAGTGGAGACAAAACCTGAGAATATCCTGATCTATGCCACATCCAACAGAAGGCATTTGATCAAGGAGACATGGAGCGACCGAGATGATGTAAAGAATCTGAACGGAATCCATAAATCCGATACGATGGAAGAAAAGCTTTCTCTGGTCAACCGGTTTGGAGTCACCATCAGCTATGCCAAGCCTACCCAGAAGGAGTATTTCCATATTGTCATCGAGCTGGCCAGAAAAGAGGGTATTACCATGTCTGACGAGGAGCTCTGCAAAGAGGCAAATAAATGGGAACTATCCCATGGAGGAATCTCCGGAAGGACCGCACAGCAGTTTGTCAATTATTTGATGGGAGCGGAAGGTCTTAGATAAAAGATTTATCTGATAGAAATAATTTAATTAATGCAAAGATATTAGGCTTGCTTGGGTGTTTTTCAACGAACATTCAGGCAAGCCTGTTGTTTGCGCTGATCTATATGTATGATAAGCAGAAAGATAAAAAACGCCAGAATGTGTACTAAGATATAGACAGCATTGATAAAAACACATACATAGACAGGAGGTTACCTATGAGAACTATATCAACTGTAATCTTATCCGTAATTTTTATATTTATTGTTATATTGGCAGGGGCTGGCGCTGTAAGACGATATCTGCAACAGAGAAATCATACGGGCAAGGAATATTACACAAGGATCACTTCAATTTCAGAGAGCAGAGAAGACTCAAATTACCTGTACCGCCTGAATGGATTTGATCAAAATGGCAAATCGATAAAGTTAGAATTCTATGGGACCGACGAAGAACCTATCAAAAAAGGGGCTTACCTAAGGGTAATTTATGGGATAGTATCCAATAGAGATAAAGATGTGAAAAGCTGGGAGGAAGTAGAAAAGAAAGAAGTACCCGAAAAAGCTTTGATGAAGATCGACACAGAAGATAGCTGAATATGTGAAATTGTTCATATTGACGGTGCAGAAACAGAATGATATCATAAATCCAACATGAACAAATGTGATTCATGTGTCAAATGTGCACACAAAAAGGATCGATAGTACTATGAGCAAAAATGATGAACGATTTTTAATGAAAGTTGTGGACTTTTATTATAAAGAGGAGATGTCTCAGGAACAGATTGCTAAGAGGCTGAATGTTTCAAGAACCACAATATCAAGAGCTTTAACAAAAGCAAAAAACGAAGGTTATGTAAAGATCATCATTGACTTCCCGGCAGAGAACACTATGGAGCTGGAAAAAGAACTGGAGAAAAAATATCCGCTGAAGGAAGCGGTCATCGCAGCTTCAGCGGATCAGGCCAATTCAGGATATCTGGTCGCGAGAGCGGCTGGGCTTTATCTGTCGAGGGTCATGAAAAATAATATATCGCTGGGTGTTACCTGGGGATATACGATGAAACAGATTATAGACACGTTTGATTCCGAGAAAATGGGTAGAAACATAAAGGCAAATGGGATCCGGGTTGTTCCGCTGCTTGGAACGGCCATGCCGGAAACAGCTGACCCAGGAAGTCTTGCACTGAGTTATTCTAATCTGCTCTGTTCAAAATTGGCGGAGATGGTGCATGGAATTGGCCATAACCTTCCTGCGCCCATGTATGTCAAAAGTCTGGAGATGAAAAAGCTCCTGATGGAAGAGCCTCAAATCAAAAGGGCACTGGAAAGGGCAAGGAGCTGTCAGGCAGGAGTTTTTGGAATAGGAACAATGACCAGCGCTTCCTCCATTGCGGCTCTGGATTCACAAAATTCAGAGTTGATCTTAAGTTTAGCACGGCAGGGAGGGATTGGGGAGATCGCAGGACGTGTCTATACAAAAGAGGGTAAGGCATTAGAAAGCGGATTTGATCGTCGGATGATCGGGCTGACCTTAGAAGAACTGAAGGATATACCCATAAGAATCGGGGCAGCCTATGGAACAGAAAAAACCGAAGCCATAAAAGCTGCTGCAAAGACAGGATTGATCAATGTGCTGGTCACTGACAGTCTTACCGCAGAACAGCTTTTATAAAAAAGGAGAAATCATGGAATTTTATTTAGACAGTGCAGATTATGAAAAAATTGAAAACTATGTAGAAGCATACAATGTAAAAGGGGTTACCAGCAATCCTACGATCATTGTCAAAGACGGCGCTGAGATCAAAAAACTTGCGGCATCCGTCCCGGAAGGAAAGGTACTTTTCCTACAGGTTATTTCAGATGAAACAGATAAGATCATTGAGGAAACCAAAAAGCTCATGTCATTGAGAGAAAAAGTTGTGGTAAAAATACCGGCGACTCCTAATGGCCTGCGTGCCATCAAGCTGTTAAAAGATGAAGGGATCGATACGCTTGCCACAGCTATTTATTCCGTGCAGCAGGCGTTGATGGCAGCAAACTGCGGAGCAGCCTATGTAGCTCCTTATGTAAACAGGATTTGTGATCTGGAGATGGACGGAGTTAAGGTAGCTCTTGAGATCCAGAAAGTATTTAAAGAACAAAAAATTGATTGTAAAGTAATCGCTGCAAGCTTTAAAAACTTATCCCAGGTCAAGGAACTGCTTGTGGGAGGAATTGACGCAGTCACCGTCGGGCCAGACTTATTTGAAAAGATCGTGAACAATAAAAATGCAGTCAGTGCGTCAGAAGATTTTATTAGTGCATGGGAAAAATATACGGGGAAAGATCATCTGGATTTAGACTGATGACCGCAAAAGGGAAAAGGACGAGATATACTGTCCTTTTCTCTTTTTATATGGCCTTGATACTCCAAATCTTAAAAGCTTCTTTCGCCTGTTTGGAGTAGCTTCTCCCCACAGGAAGGATAATTCCGGTGCGCAGAAGACAGGACGAGGAAGTCAGCTTGGCTATCTAGTTCAGGGATGCCATGATGCTCCATGTATCATAGATCTCAAACTCACATAAGATCAGCCTCATGATTTGATACCTCCAATCCATCTGCAATCTCTAAAAAGGTATCGGTGATCTCCGGATCAAACTGTGTGCCGCGGTTGCGTTTTAATTCCTCAAGTGCGATCTTAGGATCCATACCCTTTCGGTAGCAGCGGGTGGCAGTCATAGCATCGAATGTGTCAGCTACACTGATGATACGTGCGATTCTGGGTATTGCTTCTCCTGACAGGCCGTTTGGATAACCAGTTCCGTCATAGCGTTCATGGTGGTAAAGTGTTCCGTCACAAAGCCCCGGCAGCATTTTGATATCCTTTAAGATGTGAGCACCTATGGTCGTATGTTGTTTCATCAGTTCGTATTCTTCCTCTGTCAGCCGGTCTCTTTTTTTGAGCACCGAATCCGGAACACCGATTTTTCCCACATCATGGAGCAATGCAATAAAATAAATATTTTCACAATCCTCTTTTGAATATCCCAGTTGATGGGCGATCTGGCCGGAGTAGTAGGCAACTCTTATGGAATGTCCATTAGTATCCGGGTCTTTGGCGTCAATGGTGTTGGCAAGAGCTGCCATGGTCTGAATATAGGCTGTCTCAATCTGTCGGGTTTTCTCATCCAGCGTTTGCTGCAAGTCACGCCGGTAATCAAAAAGCTCCAGTGTCTTTTCCACTCTGCTCAGAAGAACTTCTTTTATGATTGGTTTTCTGATGAAATCGCAGGCCCCAAGAGAAATACATTCTGCCTCGGTCTGGTCATTCGTATCTGAGATTAGAAAAATGACCGGAATATCAGAAAGTTCCGGACGGCTTTTTAAGAGGATGAAAAACTCCCGTCCATCCATTTCCGGCATCAACAGGTCCAGAAGAATCAGGTCCGGTATATGATGCTCTAATATCTTTAGTGCCGTTGAGCCTGAGATGGCAGGGAAGACATGATAAAAATCCTTGAGAAGCATCATGGCCTGATTCAGGACGGTTTTACTGTCATCAATGATTAATAGTTTGTGCATAGCAGCCTATCCTTTCATAAACAGTTATATATCAATGCGGAGTAGCGATTTAAATCCCTGCAAAATTGTCATAAGCGGTTTTCAGACGATCCAGAAGGATCTGCTTATCTTGCAGATATCGCAGCAGGAGTATTTGCATCCGAAGAAACATTGGCTGTAAGGGTGATGTTCGGCAGCTTATCAATAAATGAGAGGACTACTTTTCGTATGTTAATCCAATGTATGGCCTCCTATCCCCTAATCCTTTTATTATATTACATTAAGGGAGAAAGAAAAAGCCGTAACGACGTAAATGAAGGGACTGTCAGCGTATCTGGCACATGCACTCATATTATATTTAAAAAAATACCTTCAGTTAGGCAGCAAAAGCCGGACTGAAGGCAAAAAACGAGTTTATTTTTTATACCGGTAAACATCATTGGCACTGACCACCACATCCCCCGGATGCAGTTCAATGTTTCTGGCTTCGAGAAGTTCTGAGACAGTACAGACCTGGAACCCATTTTTTTCGAGCTTGGGAAGGACCTTTTTCACTGCCTCCACCGTGGGAGCGTGGATATCATGCATAAGGATGATATCACCGTCCTTGGCCTGTTTGAGTATTGCGTCAGCCGTTTTGTCAGCGTTTAATGTTTTCCAGTCAAGGGTATCGATACTCCAAAGAATCAAGGGGTCCTTGACCGTTTTCTTAACCGTACTGTTTATGGAACCGTATGGCGGCCTTAAAAGACCGACATTTGATCCAGTGACAGATGAGATTGCTCTGTTCATCTGGTTCATCTGATTTTTAACACCGCTTTTGCCGAGCTTGGTGAGCAGAGGATGATTCCATGAATGTCCCGCCACCTCGTTTCCGGATTCTGAAACTTTCTTAACCAGATCCGGATAATATTTTGCATTTTGGCCTAGCATAAAAAAAGTGGCCCGTGCGTTGTTCTTGTCGAGAGCCTTTAAAATCTTCTCTGTATTTTTTCTGGAAGGGCCGTCGTCAAACGAAAATGCGATCAGCTTTTTTTGGGGATCGACTCTTTTCGGAAGGAAAGGGAAATCTCCCAGATCATGCGTTGTTATCTCCTTGAGGATTTTACGGTTTTTTTGAATCTCTGCGCTGGTAGCCGAGGATTTCTTTAGATTTTTCATCTCCCGGCTGGTTCTTACCAGATATACACCTTGTACAGCTATAACGGAGAGCATCAATATCAGCACCGCGACTTGTCCTTTGTTTAATCTATTTTTCATTCGTGCCTCCTTATCCATTACATAGTATTTCCGTTTTCCAGTAATCCTTGATAAAAGAACATGGAAAGGCAGGGTGAAATTTCAAGCCATAGTTTATTCTATGTAAGAAGAAGTGAATATATCATTACTTTTAGACAAGGAAAAAGAAGGTGTTGGTATAATTTTTATTGATTAACAATATTTTTAGATCGGGAAGCTCTACGCTTTGATGACAGGGATTGGAATCATATATGTTATAATGAAATAAAGCATATTTCATGGATTTCTGAATAACCCTTATTTGACGGAGTATAAAGGAGCGCAGCTTATGGATATAAAAAGGATCGGGGAGGACAGACAGCTAAGGTCTATGGACACGGTAAATGGATTTGAGGTCCGTCCGGGTTTCTACCTTCAGAACGGCGCCACAGCCATCGAGGGAGGCGTCAGCTTTACCGTACATACCAAGAATGGGACGGCTTGTACTTTGGTATTATATAAGAGAAAGGCAAAGGAACCTTTTGCGGAGATACCATTTCCCGAAAACTACCGAATTGGAAATGTTTATTCTATGATCGTATTTGGGCTGGAGATCAGGAAGATCGAGTACAACTACCGGGTTGACGGACCGCAGGATCCTGCGAGAGGGCTGCTGTTTGACAGAAACCGGTGTCTGCTGGATCCTTATGCCAAAGCGGTGACGGGGCAGAGCAACTGGGGAGAGAAGCCTGAGTACAGCAAAGACTGCTACCGCGCCAGGGTGGTTTCCAATGATTTTAACTGGGGAAGAGCCAGACGCAGGCCTACTGATATGAAGGATCTTATCATATATGAACTCCACACCAGGGGCTTCACCAAGCACAATACGTCCGACGTGAAGCATCCGGGCACCTTTGACGGTATCCGGGAGAAGATTCCTTATTTAAAAGATCTGGGCATTAATGCAGTAGAGCTTATGCCGATTTTTGAATTTGACGAGACAAGGGATACCAGATATGTGGGAGGCCGGAAGCTCCTGGACTACTGGGGATATAACCCGGTGAGTTTTTTTGCGCCTAATACGAGTTACAGCTCGGAAAAGGAATTTAACAGAGAGGGAACGGAACTTAAATATCTAATCCGTGAGCTTCATGACAATGACATTGAAGTGATCCTCGATGTTGTATTTAATCATACAGCTGAGGGCAATGAAGATGGTCCGTTTATATCTTTTAAGGGCTTTGACAACAATATTTATTATATGCTGACGCCCGACGGAAAGTATTTTAACTTCAGCGGCTGCGGGAATACGCTCAACTGCAATCATCCGGTGGTGCAGAATATGATCCTGGACTGCTTGAGATATTGGGTGACAGACTACAGGATTGACGGGTTCCGGTTTGATCTGGCTTCGATTCTCGGAAGGAGCGAGGACGGATCGCCGCTGAGTAAACCGCCGCTCCTTGAGAGGCTTGCTTTTGATCCGATCCTTGGCAGGGTAAAATTGATCGCTGAGGCCTGGGATGCGGCAGGGCTTTATCAGGTAGGTTCTTTTCCGTCATGGAATCGGTGGTCTGAGTGGAACGGCCGGTACAGGGACGATATGAGAAGGTTTTTGAAAGGAGATCCAGGTCTGGCAGAGGCGGCAGCACAGAGGATGAGCGGCTCCAGAGATATCTATGACAGAGAGACCAGAGGAGATGCCGCCTCCGTGAATTTTATCACCTGCCATGATGGATTCACCATGTGGGACCTTTACTCTTACAATGAAAAGCATAATATGGAAAACGGATGGAACAATACAGACGGTGACAACAATAATAACAGCTGGAACTGTGGGACGGAAGGTGAGACAGACCGGCCGGATATTTTAAAGCTGAGAAGAAAGCTTGTGAGAAATGCTTTTGCGGCTTTAATGACAAGCCAGGGTGTACCGATGATGTATGCGGGAGACGAATTTTTGAACACCCAAAATGGGAATAATAATGCGTACTGCCAGGATAACGAAATTTCCTGGCTGAACTGGGATCTGCTGGTGGAGAACCAGGACATCACCCAGTTTGTAAAAAAAATGATCAGGTTTAGAAAAAAACATCCGGTTCTGCGTTCCAGAGGCGGGGAAGCTTTGTGCGGGCTTCCATCTGTCAGCTTTCACGGAGAACAGCCGTGGAAGCCTATAAGAGACTATCAAAACCATCTTCTGGGTGTCCTGTTCGCAGGAAGAGAAAAAGATAGTGACACAGACGATATTGTTTATGTTATGATGAATATGCACTGGGAGCCGCACACGGTGAGGCTGCCGGAGCTGCCACTGGATTATTTCTGGGAGATTACCGCAGATACGGCTGATGAGCCAAAAAACGGAAGACTGCCGGGAGGAGAGATTCAGATGGAAGAGCGGAGTATGATAATATTAGAAGGAAATCAGATGGGCCGGAAGGGAAACGTCATCTGTCTTTAATACGATGAAGAAAAGGAAGAGAACGTAAGATGTGGATTGCAGATCAGTGGAATGATTATGAAGTTTTAGATACTTCTTGTGGTGAAAAATTAGAAAGATGGGGAGACTATTATTTAGTACGGCCGGATCCCCAGGTTTTATGGCAGACACCAAAGAAGGCAAAGCAATGGAAAAAGCCGAACGGCCACTATCACAGGAGCAGCAGAGGCGGCGGCCAGTGGGAATTTTTTGACCTGCCCAAGACGTGGGATATCCGGTATAAGAAACTTAAGTTTCATTTACAGCCGTTTAGTTTTAAGCATACGGGTGTTTTCCCGGAACAGGCGGTCAACTGGGACTGGTTTTCTGACAAGATCAAAAAGGCAGGACGCCCTGTAAAGGTTCTGAACCTTTTTGCATATACCGGAGGTGCCACATTGGCGGCTGCGGCGGCAGGGGCGAGTGTTACCCATGTGGATGCATCCAAAGGGATGGTCAACTGGGCCAAGGAAAATGCCCAGGCTTCTGGACTTTCTGATAAACCGATCCGGTGGCTGGTAGACGACTGTGTGAAGTTTGTTGAACGGGAGATCCGGCGTGGGAATCAGTATGACGGGATCATCATGGACCCGCCGTCATATGGACGGGGACCAAAGGGTGAGATCTGGAAGATCGAGGAGAAAATATTTCCTTTGGTTCAACTCTGTACGAAAATTTTGTCGAAAAACCCCGTATTTTTTCTGATTAATTCTTACACAACGGGACTGCAGCCGGCGGTGCTCTCCTATATGCTGGCAACGGAAGTGAAGGCGAAGTTCGGCGGCAGAGTGACAGCGGAAGAGATTGGTCTTCCAGTTTCTTCAAATGGCTTGGTTCTGCCATGCGGAGCCTCTGGCAGGTGGGAATCCTTATAGATATTTCAGAAATCTTAAGTTTTGCTGAATTTTGTTTGAATATGTAAAAAACAATTGAAATTTTTCTAACTTTGATTATAATTAAAAAGAGCGTGTATACGAATAATTGACATTTAACATAATGATAATAATAGAGAATTCGAAAGGGGAATTTTGAAACATGGCAGGTTCAGATATCGGAATTGATTTAGGTACAGCCAGCGTCCTGGTGTACGCAAAGGGCAAAGGAGTCGTTTTAAAAGAGCCATCTGTAGTGGCATTTGACAGAGATACAAACAAAATTAAAGCAATTGGGGAAGAAGCCCGTTTGATGCTTGGAAGAACACCTGGTAATATCGTGGCAGTGCGCCCGCTCCGTCAGGGTGTTATTTCTGATTATACAGTGACAGAAAAGATGCTGAGTTACTTCATCAACCGCACAGTCGGAAAGTCTATCTTCGGAAGAAAGCCCCGCATCAGCGTGTGTGTGCCGAGCGGTGCCACAGAAGTAGAGAAAAAGGCAGTAGAGGACGCTACTTACCAGGCAGGGGCCAGAGAGGTCTCTATCATTGAAGAACCTGTTGCGGCAGCCATCGGCGCCGGAATTGATATCGCAAAGCCATGCGGAAATATGATCGTTGATATCGGAGGAGGAACGGCTGATATCGCTGTCATTTCCCTGGGAGGTGTGGTTGTGAGCACTTCCATCAAAGTCGCAGGAGATGATTTTGACGAGGCGATCGTGCGTTACATGCGTAAAAAGCACAACCTGCTCATCGGAGAGCGTACCGCTGAGGATATTAAGATCAACATCGGTACTGTTTATAAACGTCCGGAAAACGCCACAATGGATGTGCGAGGAAGAAACCTTGTGACAGGCCTTCCAAAGACTGTTACCGTTACATCTGAGGAGACCGAAGAGGCTTTACGTGAGCCTGCTTATCAGATCGTGGACGCTGTCCATAACGTATTGGAGAGAACTCCGCCTGAGCTCGCGGCAGATATTTCAGACCGCGGTATTGTTCTGACCGGAGGAGGATCTCTGATCCAGGGTCTGGAAGAACTGATCGAATCTAAGACAGGAATCAACACGATGACAGCAGAGGATCCTCTGACAGCAGTTGCCATCGGAACTGGAAAATACATTGAATTTTTATCCGGAGAAGACAAAAAGGCTGAGAAATAGTCAGTACTGTTTTTAGCGCTTTTTTGAGCCGGAAGAGGACAACCAGGGTATTTTATCCTGGTTGTTTTGTTACGCCAAGTATCTGTTAAAAGGAGGGGAGTTGGATGGGACGGATTTCCGGGTATGTGGACCACATCCGTTTTCGGAATGAGGACAATGGTTATACAGTGCTGAGCCTTGATATGGACGGAGATGAGGAGACCGTGGTCGGCATCTTTCAGTTTCTCCATGAAGGAGAATACATGGAACTGGAAGGGGAATACGTGGATCATCCGGTGCACGGGCCCCAGTTTCAGATGAACTCTTATGAGATCACTATGCCGGACGATATCCAGGGGATGGAGCGGTACTTAGGCTCTGGAGCCATCAAAGGAGTAGGACCGGCAATTGCCAAGCGGATCGTGAAAAAATTTAAGATGGATACCTTCCGTATTATCGAGGAGGAACCGGAACGCCTTGCTGAGATCAAAGGAGTAACGGAAAAGAAGGCGAGGAGCATTGCTGTGGAGTTTTCTGAGAAGCAGGAAATGCGGCAGGCTATGATGTTTCTGTCTGGTTATGGCATCACCACCAATCTGGCGGTCAAGATCTTTAAAGAGTACGGGGACCGTCTGTATGATGTGATCCAGAACAATCCTTACCAGATGGCAGATGACATTGAGGGAGTAGGGTTTAAGATTGCTGACGAGATCGCCAGGCAGGTGGGGATCGGCAGCAGCTCCGATTACCGGATCATATCAGGCATTTTTTATACCCTAATGCAGGCACTGGCATCAGGGCATATTTATCTGCCTAAGGAAATTCTCTTGAGAAACACCGCAAGGATGCTGGAAGTGGAAGAGGAGATGATCGAACCCCATCTTCTGGATATGATGATCCAGAAAAAGATCATCATAAAAGAGGAAGAGGAACAGACCCGCATCTATGGGGCAGCCCAGTATTACCTGGAATTGAACACTGCCAAGATGCTTTGTGACCTGAATATGACCTATGATGTGTCAATCTCTGAAGTGAGGACAATGATCGCCAAGATCGAGGATGGGCTTTCGATCACTTTTGCCGAGAAACAAAAAGAGGCCATTGAGGCGGTTGCGGAAAACGGTGTGATCATACTCACCGGAGGGCCGGGAACCGGAAAGACGACCACCATTAACGGGATGATACGCTATTTTGAATCAGAGACATTGGACATCAGACTGGTAGCCCCCACAGGCAGGGCGGCGAAGCGTATGACAGAGGCCACGGGATACGAAGCCACGACCATTCACAGGCTGCTGGAATTAAACGGTGATTCCAGCAGCGGGGACAGCATGAAGTTCGAGCGGAATGCAGGGAATCCCATTGAGACGGATGTGATCATTGTGGATGAGATGTCCATGGTGGATATCTTTTTAATGAATTCCCTTTTGAGTGCCGCCGTACCGGGAACCAGGTTTGTGTTTGTGGGAGATGCCAACCAGCTGCCCTCCGTGGGGCCTGGAAATGTACTAAAGGATATGATCGCATCGGGTTCTTTTAAGGTGGTAGAATTAAACCAAATCTTCCGCCAGGATGAGACCAGCCATATCGTAAGCAATGCCCACAGGATCAATGAGGGAAAGACCATTGACCTTGACAATAAGAGCAGGGACTTTTTCTTTCTTGAGAGAGAAAGGCTGGGGGACATCCTCGGGGTCCTTGTCTATCTGGTGAGAGATAAGCTGCCGGGTTATGTCAACGCCAAACCGTATGATATCCAGGTATTGACGCCTATGCGCAAAGGGGAACTTGGGGTTGATAAGTTAAATGAAGTGCTCCAGGAATATCTGAATCCCCCCGCTGAAGAAAAGCAGGAGAAACAGGCTGTCTCCTGTCTGTTCAGAGAAGGGGACAAGGTCATGCAGATCAAGAACAATTATCAGATGGAGTGGGAAGTAAAGAATGAGAAAGGATTTACCGTGGAAGAGGGAAAAGGTGTCTTTAATGGTGACATCGGCAGGATCACACGGATTAATGACTACACGGAAAAGGTCACGGTGGTATTTGATGATATCAGAGTGGCTGAATACTCTTATTCTATGCTGGACGAGCTGGAGCTTGCCTATGCGGTGACCATACATAAGTCCCAGGGAAGTGAGTACCCTGCGGTGGTCATGCCGCTTCTTACGGGGCCCAGAGTACTGTTTAACCGGAATCTTTTGTATACCGGAGTCACCAGAGCCAAGCAGTGTATCACGATGGTAGGCCGGAAGTCAACGGTGCAGCAGATGATCCAGAACGTCAATGAGCAGAAGAGATACTCCACGCTTTGCCGGAGGATTGAAGAACAGGAAGAGCTGCTGCCGTAAATATAATCAATGAAAATGGTGGCTTTAGAGTCCGTTTCGTTATTTCTTGATTGGAATACGGGAGGGGCTCTTTAGTTTTCCTTATTATTTTATCTAACTATTTTTTCTTCCTAAGAACCTGATATAAAAATACTATTGAAGGAGGAGAAGGTGTGAAGAGAAAAGTATTTGTTTTTTTGCTTGCTGCGGTTTTTTGTATAAATTCGATGACTGTGTTCGCAGAAGGCGAAGACATGGAGCATGAGGGAAGTACAGAGACGGAAGAAATAAAAGAGCCTGCGCAGATGCCGCATACAAAAGAGGAGGAGTCTTTCGATACATCAGAAGCATTGACAAGCCTTAAAGAAAGACTTCCAGAAATTGGGGGGGGGGGGTAAATAAAAAGGAAATCCTTCGGACAGAAAAAACGACTCCTTCTAATTTTAAAGAAATCATAAAAGCTTCCCATAGAAAATCAACGGAAGGCCAGACTGATTTGGATGTAAGTCAAGGAAATATCAGGATCACTGCATCCGGAGCAAAGGGCGGAGGTCTTGATGAAGATGAGACAACCCTAAATCCAAATGGATATCATATTACAGGAACTACAACGCAGTATAATATTATAGTAGAAAAGGACGTGACAGCTCAACTTACCTTAGATAATGTAAATATTACCTGCAGTCTGTCAAACCACGACTGCCTGAACGTGTCCCATGCTGATGTGATAGTTACTCTGGTGGGGAATAATGCATTGACAAGCAATGCAGGAACAAACGACAATGTAACAAGTGCAGATGCGGGCAATGCTGTTGCAAAAGACGGTATGGACGGAGCTCTGACAATTCAATGTGAATATGCAGATGAGAAGGGACATAAATGCAGCAAAGAAAAGTGTGGGAGTTTATTGGCTAAAGGGAATCCCAAATTGTATCATGCAGGAGGGCTTGGCAGTACATTTAGAAACACAGCGAAAAAGGGGGAGAGCGGGTTTTCCAATCTGACGATCAAGGGAGGAAATATCGAAGCCTCAGCCGGCGGGGATTCGCCGGGCATTGGAGCTGCCTGTGTGGCAGAGGCCTGGGGAGGAGGATACACGAAGGATATTTATATTACCGGCGGGAATGTCAAGGCAATAGGAACTGAGAGTGGGTCGGGGATCGGCTCAGGATACGGAAGTAAGGTAGACGGCGTTTACATATCCGGAGGGATAGTGGAGGCTGTAGGAGGTTTATACGCTCCTGGCATAGGGGCGTCACGGACTTACCCAGGATCTAGTCAGATCACAACCAATATTAAGATCAGCGGCGGCGATACTGTGGTCACGGCAGTGGGAGATAAAGCCACTAATATGCCGGGGATCGGTTCAGGGGGAGGAAACGATAAGGTATCCAATGTTATTGCATCTCCCGATAAAGGGTATCAGGGTTATATTCAGGATGGAACGTCTCTCACAGACTATTCCTTTACTGCAGGGACTCCCTTTTCATCTGATACGGATATTGTTGTAGGTAAGTTTTATACGAAAGTCTATTTTGGTCCGTTTCGGGATGTCAATGGGATCGAAGATACGACGAAGGAACAGATCGGAGCCAATCATGTGATTAGCAAGACCGGAGGGGAAGCATTTTCCAAAGAGCAGATTACATATCTCACAAAAGTGACCGGAAAACAACAGAACGGAACAGATTTTCCAGAGGGAGAGTTGACGCTTGCTGACCCTGCCCAGCTGGAAGCGGTCAATGAGGCAAAAACATCTGGGAAGACAGGAGAATTTCCTATTACATATACTACGCCCAACGGTACAACGGCTACTATTAGCGTTTTTCTGAGGGATGATGGAAATGATGCCAATGAGCTGCGGCCGGAAAAGCCGGCTCCCATGCTTGGGGCCAACGATTTTATAAAGGAAACCGGAGGCAATGCATTTACAGAAGAAGAACTTAAAAACTTTGGACAAATCAAAGCAAAAGACAAAGAAGGAAATAATGTTGATCTAAAAGAATTTAAAGTAGATCAAGAGCATTTTAAAAAAATAAACGAAGCGAAAACAAAGGGAAAAGCGGGTGTCTTTGAGCTGAGTTATGAAGCTCCTGACGGAAGTAAGGTAACGGTGAATGTGACTCTGGTCGGGGAGTATGATGAGATAACAGAAGACCCGGACAGCCGTGAGATTATCAAGGGAAAACATATCATCAGCAAGACCGGAGGGGAAGGGTTTGACGAAGAGCAATTAAAAGAATTATCGAAAGTAAAGGCAGCTGATGAAAATGAGAATGAGATACCAAAAGAACAGCTTGTATTCCCTGATCCAGGTCAGATCCAGGTGATCAATCAAGCAAAAACAGCTGGAAATGTTGGAGATTATCCTCTGACTTTCCAGACACCAAATGGAACCCAGGTGACGATTCAAGTATTTTTGAGAAAAGAAGGTACGGATGGGACCAAATATAGCCCTGAAAACCCTACATCAAGCATCGGGGCCAATGATGCCAGACATCCCACCGGGGGACTGGCTTTTACAACCGATGAACTAATCGGATTATGCAAAGCTAAGAGCAAAGACAGCCAAGGTGACAACGCGGAGCTGAAGGTAAACAGGGAACAGTTCGACTTGATTAACAGTAAAAAAACTGCGGGAAAAACCGGAATATTTCCACTGACCTTTTCAATGAGAGATGGGAGGGAAGTTTCCGTGTTTATAACTTTGACCGGATGGCATAACGTTACATTTGATTCTAAAGGCGGAGATTATACTCCTGAAACACAGACTGTGGAAGGCGGGCAGAAGGCCGTGGTACCGGAGGAACCCAAGAAAAAAGGACATAACTTTGCAGGGTGGTACTACACGGATAATGACGGAAAGGAAAGCAAATGGGATTTTGAAACCCCAATACACGAAGACATAGAGTTGGAAGCAGAATGGACCAGGATTCCTGATACGGAAAAGAAAGACAATACAAAAACTTCATTTGTAGAGAAGAAAACAACACAGAAAAAGTTGCCAGACTGGGAATATAAAAAGAGAATAAGAAAATCTGTACGAACAGCAAAGACCAGTGATAAAGCAGAAGGGATACCAGAAACGCTTGCACTGATAGGAATCTCAGCGGCAGTAAGCATTTTTCTACTGTGTAGAAGAAGCTTGAAAGAAGAGTGAACCTCATTGTTCCATAAGATATTAGAAATCCTGCCTAATGGTGATTGAATCTGATGGCAGGATTTTTTAATATTTTAATTTAGTGTATAATAGAAAGGAGATATAAGGGAAAAGGTAAGTTATATAGGAGAGGTGGTGGAAGAATGGGAATTATCGAGGTTTTATTGTCATCTGTTGTGATCGTAGCACTTATTGAATATGTTTCAAAAAATAAATCAAACAGTCTCCAATATGTCACCAGCGCCAGAAGTGATTGGAGAAATGATATGAAACAGACAGCCTGCAGACTGTATCAGGCAGACAGGGAACAGGTTGGGGAAGTGTTTGCAGAGTTAAAGGTCAACTTAAATGGTTATGGTTTTTTCCCTTCTCTGAGTCAATATCCTGACGATAAGCAGCTTGATTTTTTCAAGGATGAGCACATATGGAAACAGATTGCCTATATAGAGGAAAAGATGTACGGCTGGCAGGATGAAACGTTCACCATGGAGAAAAATAAAGTCAACGAATATATTACAAGTCTTCTGAAGTTTGACTGGGAGCGGACCAAACAGGAGGTGAAGACCAAAAGTACATTTCTGCTGTTTGTAGTTCTGTATCTTGGTGTGCATCTGCCTGTGTTATATCAGTTTCAAGGGGATAAAAATCTGGTCAGCCAGATCTGTGAACAACTGACTCCGGTTACCTGTATAGTCTTATCTCTAGTATCAGTATCTTTGCCATATGTGGTCAATGAGAATAAGATGTTTCAGTTTGGAAAGTGGTACAAATGTCTGACGTTTAACTTCAGTACATGGTTAATCGGGTTGGTTCTAGATGTATATGCAGTGTATATGCTGTCAAATGGATCAGCTGCCGGGGACCTTTTATTGTATTATCTTACAGGCGGAGCAGCATTGGTTACATCAGGGGGTATTATGTTTTATACTTTCAGCCATAAACTTGTTTATCTAAATTATGACCGGGCAGTGCGAAGAATCATGGGTTGTGATCTTGTTGTATGCTACAGTTGTCAAACTGGAATAATCTCTGATTTCCGGGGTTTTATTATCAATGACTTCTTTGCCCAGTTAAACCTGGATTTTTCTGAGAGGGAGCTGCCAGAACGGATTGATGATATGATAGATTTGATCTGTAGTCCGGATCATAAGATTTTGGATAATCCTGAATATCTTCTGAGGGCAGTCAGCCGAATCAGGTTCAGTTTCAGCAGAAAGAACGACATTAAGACATATATAAAAGAGAAACCCAAGAGGTGCAGACTTATTTTTAGGCATACTTCAGAGTCAAAAGACCATTATGTGGTCGGATATAATAAACAGACAAGGAACGAACTACGGCAATGGATTTATAACGACAGCGGCGGAAATCTCTGAATACACACATTTACATATGAATTAACCAGCAGCATCCTTCAATGGGATGCTGTTATTTATTTTATAGGAAAGTGTGTTCTATGAAATAAATAACGCTCCGAAAGGATCGCACTGCGGCGGTAAGGAATCATGTCGCCAAAGCGACCCGCCGCAAGAGGGATTCTTTCTTATGTCATGGGGAATTCCTACAGAACCTCTGTTAAAGTCCCCTGGGAATAAAACAGTCGCTTAAAAGAAGAAAACAATCAGAAATGCATTGACAAATGAAAGAAACGGTCATAATATAAAGATAACAATTAAAATAACAAAGACAGGAGGTATGAGGATGAGGATCGGAAGTGTGACGGAGATCAAGAAGAAAGAGTATCGTGTTGGCCTGACTCCGGATAATGCAAAAAGCTACGTCCATGCCGGACATGAGGTGGCTGTACAGGCGGGGGCGGGTACCGGATCCGGCTTTACGGATGAAGAGTATAAAGCTGCTGGAGCCAGGATCATGGAAGACGCAGCGGCAGTATGGGATTGGTCGGAAATGATCATAAAAGTGAAAGAACCGCTCAAAGAGGAATACCCATTATTTCACGAGGGATTGATCCTTTATACATATTTGCACATTGCAGCTGACAAGCCCTTAATGGATGCACTCCTCCATGCAAAGGTAAAGGGCGTTGCCTATGAGACCTTGATGGAAGAAGACAGGAGCCTGCCGCTGCTGACACCTATGAGCCAGATTGCGGGCAGGCTCAGCGTCCAGGAGGGGGCAAAATATCTGGAAAAACCGTTTGGCGGAGAAGGGATTTTATTGGGAGGTGTACCGGGGACTAAAAGAGCAAAGGCCCTCATACTGGGAGCGGGAACCGTAGGCTCCAATGCCTGCAAGATCGCCGTGGGAATGGGAGCCGATGTGACTATTATGGATATCGACCTTATGCGTCTTAATTATCTGGATGATATCTTTGGAAGCCGTATTCAGCCCCTTATGAGTACCGACGGAGCGGTAAAGGAGGCGCTTTCAGAAGCTGATTTGGTCATCGGCTCTGTGCTGATTCCGGGCAAGGCCGCACCGAAGATTATCAAAAGGGAATATTTAAAACAGATGAAGCCGGGATCCCTGATCGTGGACGTGGCAGTGGACCAGGGGGGATGCTGTGAAACTACAAAGGTTACATATCACGATGACCCTGTTTATATGGTAGACCAAGTGGCCCACTACTGCGTGGGAAATATGCCGGGTGCAGTGCCCAGGACTTCTACGATTGCACTGGCCAATGCCACGCTGGGATACGGTCTTAAAATTGCAGATAGGGGAGTTGAATCTGCATGCGTCAAATATCCGTCCATTTATTCAGCTATTAATACTTATGACGGACAGATCACATGCAAAAACGTGGCAGACAGCTTCGGGCTCGAATATACAGATCCAAGAATGCTCATGTAGCCCGGCATCAGAGGGGAGGAACCATGGGAAAACGAAGTTCATGTAATGAGGCAAAGGTGATTGATTATGTGAGACAGAATGGTGAGATGACCACGGCCGAGGGCATGAACCTGCTCGGCGTCTCTGAATCCACCATAAGAAGGATATTTATTGAGCTTCAGAAAGAGGGAGCGGCACAGCGGGTCTTCGGCGGGATCAAAGCAGTTTCAGAGGAAGGGAGGTACCGGTATAAGGAAATCGCTGTGAGAAATGTGGCAGAGAAACAAGAGATTGGAGCAGCCGCGTCAAAGCTGGTGAGGGACAGGGAATTTATTTACATAGACGGCGGTACCACCACCTTGGAAATGTCAAAGGCGCTGGCAAGACGCCTGGAAGAAAAAGAGGTCAGGGATTTGACGGTTATTACAAATTCAGTGGTCAATCTAGAGATCCTGGTTCCGCACTGCGATGTGATCATTGTAGGGGGAAAGTATTCAAAAGACAGAAAGGATGTGTCTGGCCATCTGAGCGAGACATTTCTTGCCCAATTCCGTTTTAATAAAAGCTTTTTGGGTACAGACGGATTTACTTTTACAGAGGGATTTACTTCCACCAGCGTGAATGTATCTCTGCTTAGCAAAAAGGCATCTAAGCAGGCTGAGAAAACCTATGTGCTGATGGATTCTACAAAAATAGGGAAGCAATCCTTTGGTATCAGCTGCAGATTGGAGAATATTGACGGAGTGGTCATTGATTCAAACATTGATGAGGCAAGCCAGAAACGGTTTGAAGAAAATTCGGTACAAGTCTTGAAACTATATAGGAATGAATGAAATATTCAGAATAATGAAAGAATCAATCAAAAATTATTGACGGGGAGAAAAGACCGTGCTAAAATTTTATTAACAGAAGGAAGGAGGAGAGAGATGATACGCATAACACCTGAGACAATTGAGGAAGACTTGACCGGCATTTTGATCTGCAGTCATGGGAGTATCGGGAAGAGCATGATAGAAGCAGTACAGATGATCTACGGAGAATGCCAGAATATTGCATGCCTGGGATTGGAGCCAGCAGATGACATCGATGAGTGGGGCGCAGAGCTTTGCCGTCTGGCCGGGAGCTTTCCGAAAGGGGCAGTAGTACTGCTGGATCTGTTCGGAGGGACCCCCTTTAACCAATATCTGATGAAGACAGCAGGGGAAGCATTGAAACAAAATGAGGGACAGGCATATGCAGTAACAGGAGTGAACCTTGGAATGGTACTTGAAGCTGTCGGACAGAGAGAATCAGCAGAACTTGAGAGAATGCCGGAAATTTTAGAAAGGACAGGAAAAGATGCAGTTATCAATGTAATGGATAAGATGAAAAAGTAAGAGAGGAGATGTTATGTTATGCATTTATGGCAGGCAATTATACTCGGAGGATTTTACTGGTTTAGTTTTTTAGGAGTGTTTGACCACTCCCTCAATCTGTTATTTTATCAACCCCTTACATCGGCACTTTTAGTAGGCCTGGTCATGGGGGATGTGCCGACCGCTATGATCGTCGGCGCAACGATCCAGCCCATGTTTTTGGGACAGACTCAGGCAGGCTGGGTCATCACCAACGACAACGCGGCAGCAGGGATCATCACAGCATCTGTTGTTATCGCCTCGGGCATGGACATTAAATCTGCTATGGCAGTGGCCGTTGCAGTCGGAATCGTCATGAGCCAGCTGACCAACATCCGTATGACCGTGGGATCCTTTTGGAACGCCCTGACGGACAAGTTTATCAGCAGCAGGCAGTATGACAAGCTGTGGCTGTCAACCGTCATTTACCCATCCTTATTTAAAGTCATTTTATATTGGATCCCAATGACACTGGTATTATTCTTTGGGGCAAGCAACATCGGCTTCTTTGTCAATGGACTCCCGGGCTGGCTTCAGAATGGATTAAATGCTTTGGCTTCCCTGATGCCGATCGTAGGACTCTGCATAGTTGCATCTTCTATTGGAAAGAAAGGATACATGCCGTTTTTTATCGCAGGATTTTTATTTGCGGCATATTCGGGAGTCAGCGGCATTGGTATCGCTATTGTTTCTGTCATTCTGGCATGGTTTGACTTCCGGTGTCAGAACAAAGGGGAACATCTGTCACTGAACTTAAGGAGCACATCAGTTGAGGACGCGGCGCTGACCAAAAAAGATCTGAATTGGGCATCCATCCGTATGCTTTCCTTCTACTCAAACGGAAACAGCTACGAGCGGTATCAGGCAAATGGTATTGTGGCGACCATGATGCCTTGTCTGAGAAAATTGTATAAAGGTAATGATGATGGACTTCAGGAAGCTATGGTGAGGACTTCAGAATTATTTAACGCGGAAGATATGACATCTGCGCTTCCGGTTGGAATCCTTCTTTCTATGGAGGAGCAGAAAGCAAAAGGAGCACCAATCCCAGGGGAGATCATCTCGGATACAAAAGCAGCTCTGTTCCCGCCTATGGCGGCCGTGGGCGATACCTTAAACTGGGCCACGATCATACCTACTTCATTGGCCTTGATGTGTCCGTATGCTTTGACTGGAGCGTGGTGGCCGGCATTGGTCGTAGTCCTGATCGGAGCAGTGCTCTGTAACTCACAGGCATTCATCCTAATGCATCTGGGGTATAATCTGGGTAATAAAGCAATCAAAGATTTAGTGCAGAGCGGTCTGATCAACAAGGTCATGTCCTTCTTCACCGTCATGGGTATGTTCGTTATCGGAGGAATGATCAGCTCCCTGGTCAGCGTATCCTGCCCGCTTACGATTGCAACGGGTAAATTTTCATTTGCACTGCAAAAAGAATTGTTTGATGTGTTGATGCCGAATCTGCTGACATTCATTGCCACAATGGCCATCTTCTTTACGATCAAACGCAAAAATATGAGTGTTATCAAAGTAATCTTTGGAACTATGATTGTAGGAATTATACTTGGAGCATTGGGTATTATAGCGTAACATATTCCACATAATTTCCGTTTGACTCTTAGAATGCTTCACACCAATCATGTGGTAGATGGCATTGCCATGAGCTAGCGGAACGAGACAAAAGAAAGGTGGTTTTTATATGGGAACACTAGTATTGACCCGGATTGACAACCGTATGATCCATGGGCAGGTAGCCAGTGGTTGGATCGGAAAGTGCAGTGCCGGTAAGATTGTGGTCATCGATACGGCTACGGCAGAAAATGAAATGATGAGAGATATTCTTTCCCTTGCGGTTCCTCCGGGGATTGAATTCTCGGTTTATACAAAAGAGGACGGGGTTCTGCAGTACAAAGCAGACCAGTTCGGAAATGATAGCATAATGCTGATCTTTAAGGATATCAAGACTGCATATGAGTGCTGCAGGGAGGGCATTTCTTATCCGTCACTTCAGATCGGCGGGACCGGGGTCCGGGAGGGTGCCAAGGTCCTGGAGGGACCGATCACGGTGACGGAGCAGGAATGCAGTATGCTCAATGAACTTCAGGACAGCGGTGTGGAGATCTATCTCCAGCAGACAGTCCAGAGTAAATCAACAAAATGGAGTGATGCAAGAAAAAAGCTTTGATCGATTCTATAAGTTATTTACCACTATTTCCGTCGCGCTTTTGAAATGCGCTCCTCCAATAGTGGTAAATAACTATCGTATGTGGCGCCTTTTGTCTTGCAACAGCCATCTCCAGCAGACATTACGTCCATTTTCACCAGTTCGGAGGCCTTGCATTCGAAGGGACGTTAGTTTTTCTTCTTGAAGTAAAGACTCGTAGGCGGTGCGCATTGCGCAGTGAGGCTGTCTGAGCGTCAGCGAGTTCCGAACGGGCCGCCGGAGAGGCTTTGCTGAAAGTTAGAAAATCTTACGTCCCTGAGACAGCAAGCCGGAGAACTGGTGAAAATGTCATACATTACTCTGCAATATAAAGGCTGATCTTGTGTTCAGAAAACTGTTTGATGTCATCTTCTTGAATGCCGTTGTCAGTGATGACAGCGGTGGCATCATCCAGTTCAGCATAGTTTACATAGGACGGATGCCCGATTTTGGAGGAATCCAGGAGCACATAAGATTCTTTTGAGAGAGTCAATGCAGTGCCGGACAGTCTGGATGTATTGATGTTATCGCTGGAAAATCCGTGCTCAAATGTCATGCCGTCCGCTCCCAGAAAAGATTTGGAAAAATGAAACTGGGACAGGAAATTGACACCTAATGTACCGGCCATACTCTTGCGTTCGTCAAACAGCGTACCGCCCACCAGGATCACATTGCAGTAGGAATTCAGGATCTCAAGATTGATCAGAGAATTGGTCACTATGTTTAAACTGCTTGAAAGGGTGCTGTTCTGAAACCTAGACACAAGGGATTGGGCCATATATGCAGTGGTTGTTCCGCAGTCCATGTAGATAAAATCGGAATCTAGAATCATTTCAGCTGCATATTTGCCGATCAGCTCCTTTTCTCGTTTCATTTTCTGCTTGATGATATCGTAGTGATAGTAATTGTCAGGCTTGGCAAGAATAATGCCCCCATAGGTGCGGACTACCTTTTTCTTTTCCTCCAGCCGGCCGAAGATACGGCGGATGGTAGACTCTGAGAGGTCAAACAATTGAATGGCATCACGCGTAAGCAATTTTTCGTGAGAGCCCAGGTATTCTAGAATGCTTGACTCTATTTTCTTATTCCGTTCTTTCGACATGAGATACCTCCTTGTTCGCGAAAAGTAATTAAATCCAGTATAGCATGCGGCATAAGAAATGGCAATATCAGCCAAAAAACTGAATGAAACTGTTAATAATTGTGATGTGTCCAGAAAGGAATGAATAGTTATGACAGAAAAAGAACAAAAATTTATAGATAGAATCCGGCTGGCCGTGCAACTGGCCAATGAAGACGAAGAAGGCAGGAAACTGGCTGACCGTCTGCTGGACGGAAAGATCGTGGTGAAGATCACGGACGGGATCGCTCTGAATATTTTGATTAAAGATCATCAGCTTACATTTGTAGAATCCTCAGAACATCCGAGAGCAATTTACGAATACGGGGATGTTGATTCAGCGTTAAAGCTTCTGGACAAGAAGCTCAGTACGTATGCGGCCACGGTTCATAAGCAGCTGAAGCTCATGGGACTGTCAACATTAAACGATGCATTTGATAAAATTCTGAATCTGGCATATGAACATGCAAATGGATTGAGATAGAAGGGGGCAGTGAATATGGAAGCATATAGATATGATAAAAGCTTTGAGCTATATGACAGAGCAAATGAAGTAGTTCCATGCGGCTTGTACGGACACCTGGGGGTGGGGCGTGCCAGGCTGAATCCTATGGGCTGTTACCCGCTGTTCTCCGACCACGCTGAGGGAACCTATATCTGGGATGTGGATGGGAACCGTTTTATAGATTATGCTTGTGCATATGGACCAAATGCGCTGGGGTACCAAGATCCGGATGTGGATGCCGCCGCGCTGAGACAGAGGGAAAAAGGGAACTGTACCACCGTGGTTTCTCCGGTGATGATCGAATGTGCGGAGAAGCTGGTGGAGACCTTAAACTGCGCGGACTGGGCGTTTTTTGCCAAGAACGGCGGAGATGTGACCACTCTGGCGGTGATGACGGCCCGTCATGCCACAGGCAGGAAGAAGATCATCATGATGGAGCACGGATATCACGGAGTCTATCAATGGTGCCAGAAACCGGGTACTCCGGGAGTTCTGGATGAGGAAATTTGTAATAATCTTTATGTACCGTTTAATGACTTTGATGCCATTGAAAAGATGGTAAAGGATCATCCAGGAGAAATCGCAGGGATCCTGTCCATGCCGTATGACCACATTTCTCACTATGATAATGTGCTGCCGAAGGAGGATTATTGGCCGAAAGTCAGAAAACTCTGTGATGATCATGGCATCGTGCTGATCATTGATGATGTGCGGGCAGGCTTTCGTATGGATCTTGCAGGATCTGACCATTATTTTGGAATCAAGGCCGATCTTCTGACGCTTGGTAAGGCCATAGCCAACGGCTGGAATATGGCAGCTCTGGTTGGGCGAAAAGAGATGAGAGATGCAGTGGAGGATATGAATTATACGGGAAGCTATTGGCTGTCCGCGGTTCCTTTGGCAGCATCTGTGGCCACTCTCACAAAGATGAAAGAGATCGATGCCACAGGTATCATGAGAAAAACGGGGGAAAAACTTATATCCGGCCTGAAACAGGTAGCTGATGCCAACAAGGTAAATTTAAGCACTACCGGACTTCCGTCTCTGTTTAAAATCATTTTGAAAGATCCAGATGAATCTATGATACCCCATCAGGAGTGGATCGGTGAGATGGTGAGAAGGGGAGTTTATATTTCCCATTTCCACAACATGTTTACGAATACGGCGATGACAGACCAGGATCTGCAGTATACCTTTGACAACGCAGATGAGACTTTAAAGATGATTATAAAGAAATATCCTCAAATTTTGTTATAAAAATAAATTTCAGATATTTTATTGAACATATTGTACTATCGCAAAAAACCGGGAAGATCTTTCCGGTTTTTTTTCGTTTTTGCGGATGGTATTATCTTCTTCTGATACCAGAAAAATTTACAAAAATAAGCGAAAATTAAGGCGTATTGAACAAAGAAACGATTGAGAATGGGTTAAAAGTTTAACATATTTACAAATGAAATCGGGTTATGGGGCGATTGACTTGTGAACTAATCTGTACAAAAATATCTGTCATTTTTTTAACGAATTTTTAGAACAAATGTAAAAGTATACGTTCAGAAAAAGTCTACTTCGACATTTGTTCAACGAAATTGCATTGATAAAGATTTAAGATTTTGGTAGAGTAATTGCATGATAATTAATACAATCTAAAACATCAGGGAATGACATTAATATACACGGGAGAGAACATATGAAAAAAATAGTGGATGATTGGAGATTGATCTACAAATGCTGCAGTTTGTATTATGAGGATGATATGAAGCAGCAGGACATCAGTGATTACCTCGGGATATCCAGAGCAACCGTTTCAAGAATGCTTCAAAAAGGCAAGGAAAGCGGAATCGTAAAAGTTGAAGTCATTAATCCAGTACAATTTTCATATGGGAAGCTGGAGAAGACACTGGAGCGTAAATATGGCTTAAAGGAAGTTGTCGTGGTGGAGAGCAGTCCGCTGGACACAAAGACAGATTCCATCTCCAGGCTGTATGAGAAAGCAGCCCTGTTCCTCTCACAGTACTTTAAGGACGGGGATTATATAGGTGTATCCATGGGGTTTACGCTCCATAATGTAGCCCGGACGAACCGGGTATTCTCGAAAGAGAATCATTACCTGTTTGTTCCGATCTTGGGAGGCGTCAGTCAGGGCACAGTTTCAAAAGTAGATGTCCAGGCCAATCAGATCGCCAAGGAATTTGCCAAAAAGTTCGGCGGAACCTATACGCAGTTTCTGTCGCCGGCGGTTTTTTCCGAACGAAAGATCATGGAATATTTTTTGAAAGAAAAATCTGTTAATTATATTTTTGAAGATTTCAAGAAACTGGATACGATTGTTATGGGAGTGGGTATCCCGGAAAGCGGCGGATCTACTTTGATACAGGCAGGTTACCTCAGCAAAGAGGAGATGGATCAGTATGTAAAGCAGGGAGTCGCGGGAGACATTGCTCTTCAGTTTTTTGACAAAGAGGGGAATGCTGAACCGTTTCAGCAGTTTAATGAGAGAGTAGCAGGGATGACATTTCCGATGATTAAAAAGATCAGGAACCGCATTGCCATAGCCGGAGGCGCCAACCGTGCCGAAGCTGTAAAAGGAGCGATACGCGGGGGATATGTCAATATGCTGATCACAAATAATGAATGCGCTGAGAAGCTGCTTTGAGAAGGAGGTACATAGAAAGATGCAGGGAATTTCAGTATTTTTGTTAGTTATCTTTGTATTGTTTGTTGTGCAGGCCGTGGGCGGTTATTTTCAGGTGAAAGATTACAGAAGAGCCGTTAAGAGGGTACACCAGCTTGGAAATGTAGGCATCGGACAGAAGAAGGGAAGATTTCTTTCCGGGAATATTGTCATGATCGCATGCGATGCAGACGGAATTATCACTGGTGGAGAGATCATGGAAGGGCTGAGTTTCCTTACTAAGTTTAAACCGATCACCAAGATTCTGGATCAGGAGATGGTGGGAACCAGCATCTATGAACACCTGGACAAATTTCGGGTGATGGATAAGAAAAAGAGAAAATATTACAAAGGATACATCCGTGCTTTGGAAGCACTGGATATGAGGCTTCAGGGAACAACCCTGTAGCAGTGCTTTGGAATATATATATAGACTGGCAGGATTACAGAAAGAAGACTGACTGAACTTGTTTTGAGGGCCCAAAAGCATGTTTTAGCTTGGTTTTTCTTTTTTGGGAATTTTGTCTGACAATATTTTATATATATAGGAGAAATTGATATATTTCAATTAAGAAGGAGGAGAAAATATGGAAATCATATCTAACGCTGCCAATGGATTTATCAAGTTATTCCAAGAAGGCGGTACCACATTTATGGGATGGGTGACCGGAATCATCCCGTTGGTTGTCTGCCTGATGACAGCTGTAAACTCAGTGATCAAGCTGATCGGAGAAGAGAGGGTAGAACGCTTCGCACAGAAGCTGACCAGATTTGCAGTGCTTCGTTACACACTGCTTCCGATCATCGCGGTGCTGTTCTTAGGAAACCCGATGTGCTACACCTTCGGACGTTTCGTAGACGAGAAATATAAACCTGCTTATTATGACTCCTGTGTAAGTTTTGTACATCCTGTTACGGGACTTTTCCCACATGCGAACCCTGGCGAACTGTTCGTATACACCGGTATCTCAGCCGGAATCACAAAGCTCGGCCTGTCTGTCGGAGGACTTGCCGTAAGATACTTTATCGTCGGTGTGATCGTCATTCTGATCCGCGGAATCTTAACGGAACAGATCTACTTCAGAATGACTGGAAAAGCTAACAAATAGTCAGTGCGAGGAGGAAAAGGTATGTATAAAACAATAACGATTAAGGCCGGAGACGGCGGCTGGGGAGGACCCCTGACCATCACAGCAACTGAAAAATGCCATAAGATCCTGAGCGTGACCGGAGGAGGAATCCACCCGGTAGCACAGAAGATCGCAGACATGACCGGCGGAGAAGCGCTGGACGGATTTAAGACTACAGCACCGGATGAGGAAGTGCTGGTGGCAGTGGTAGACTGCGGAGGAACTGCAAGATGCGGAGTATATCCGAAAAAGGGTATCTTTACCGTTAACCTGATGCCGGTAGGGCAGGCGGGACCGCTTGCGCAGTACATCACACCGGAGATCTATGTATCCGCAGTCACAGAAAAGTGCATCGTGGAATCCGATTATAAAGGCGGAACAGAGACATCCAAACCAGCCGCTGCCGCAGAGGACGGACCGAAGTCCAAGGACCAGGCAAAAGAAGAGATCGCCCAGGCCAATGACGGAAAGAAACAGGGACTGATCGTCAAGATCGGTAAAGGCGTAGGTAACGTAGTCAGCAAGTTCTTCCAGGCTGGACGTGAGACCATCGAGATGATCATCAAGAACGTGCTGCCGTTCATGGCCTTCACAAGTACACTTTTGGGAATCATCAGCGCCAGCGGATTAGGAAACATCATCGCAAAGACGATCTCCCCACTGTGCAGTACCTTACCGGGAATGCTGGGAATCTCCTTTGTATGTGCGCTGCCGTTCCTGTCACCGATCCTGGGACCTGGAGCTGTTATCGCGCAGGTAGTAGGAACCCTTTTGGGAGCCCAGTTCGCGCTTGGAAACATCCCGGCCCAGTATGCGCTGCCGGCCCTGTTTGCCATCGATGCGCAGGTAGGAGCTGACTTCGTGCCGGTTGGACTGAGTCTTGGAGAATCAGAGCCGGAGACCATTGAAATGGGTGTTCCAGCTGTGCTGTTCTCAAGGATCATAACCGGACCTTTGGCAGTACTGATCGCATTCGCATTCAGTATCGGAATGTACTAAAAACAAACATACCAAAACGGAGGGATAAGGCGAACATATGAAATATCAGTCAACCATTACGGGTCTGGGACCAGACGCCCTGGCGTTTCTCTCAGATGCCGATATGAACTTTATCATTATCTTTAATGAGGATGCACCGCCCGAGCTTGCGGAACTGTCAGTCTTACATACGAAAGCAGAACTGACAGAAGAACCAGCCCCAGGAGACACCATGGTCATCTGCGGCAAAGAGTTTAAGATCAGCGCCGTGGGAAGCGAGGCACCTCATACATTAAAGGAACTTGGCCACTGTACGTTGAGTTTTAAGGGAGGAACTGAGGCAGAGCGCCCCGGATGCATCATGCTAGAAGGCAATGCATTGCTGCCGGAGGACTTGAAAGCCGGCGGCACTATTGAAATCAGGTAACAATCTAACAATCATACATAGAATTTAAGGAGATTGATGTTATGTTAAACATGGACAAAAAACTAATCAAGAGACAGGAAGAAGGAAAGATCATCAAGACTGGTATCGTAGGTGCCGGCCAGATGGGACGAGGAATGGTAACCCAGATGGTCTTAATGAACGGTATGATGCCGGCCATCGTTTCCGACATTAAAGTAGAAAACGCAGTCAACGCATTCAAATATGCAGGTGTAAAAGATGATGATATCGCAGTGGCGAAAACTCTTGCTGATGCAAACGCAGCTATGGAAGCAGGGAAATATGTAGCTTGTGAAGACGCAAACTTCGTATCCCAGGCGAACTTAGTAGAGTGTGCCATCGACGCAACTGGTGTGCCGGATGTAGGCGCAAAAGTAGCAACTGACGCGATGAAGAACAAAAAGCATGTGGTTATGCTGAACGTTGAGACTGACGTAGTCATCGGGCCTTACTTAAAGAAGATGGCAGAAAAAGAAGGGGTCATCTATACAGGGTCCGCAGGAGATGAGCCGGGAGCTGTCATGGAACTTTACAGCTTCGCAAAGGCAATGGGAATGAACGTAGAAGTCATGGGTAAAGGAAAGAACAACAAGCTTGACTACGACTGCAACCCGGACACTGTATTAGAAGAAGCAACCAGAAGAGTCATGAGCCCGAAGATGCTGTGTGCATTCAAAGACGGAACAAAGACTATGGTAGAGATGACCGCAATGTCCAACTACACAGGATTAGTGCCGGATGTGATCGGAGGACACGGACCACAGACTGCCCCTGGAACAGAAGGAATCAAAGAATTAAATGATATCTTAAAGCTGAAGAAAGACGGCGGAATCCTGAACAAACATGGAGTTGTTGAGTATGTAAACGGAGTAGCTCCTGGAGTCTTCGTGACAGTTTCTACACCGAACGAAGAGATCGCATACCAGATGGCATACCACAGCATGGGACCTGGACCGCTCTGGACCTTATACCGTCCATACCACTTATGTAACTTAGAGACACCGCTTACTGTAGCAAAAGCAGTCATTGACGGAGAAGTTACCTGCGTGCCGATCGACGGATTAGTATCAGAATGTATCACAAGAGCGAAGATCGACCTGAAAGCAGGCCAGACTATCGATGGAATCGGAGGATTCACAACACATGGATCCATCGCGGAAGCGAAAGAGTCTAACGAAAAAGGATATGTACCATTCGGACTTGTGACAAACAAGGCAGTGATGAAGAGAGACGTGAAGAAGGGCGAACTGCTTACATACGATGATGTTGAATTAGATAAGTCTACCCTGATCTATCAGTTAAGAAAAGAACAGGACGCTATGTACGGAAGAAACGTTTTATAGTCAAAGCCAAAGGCAGAACAGACTGTAGATGTGTAAGGCAGGCCGGTAAAACGGTGCCGGCTTGCCTGCACACTTAATTTAAGGAGGAAAGAGAAGATGCTGGTAACTTCAAAAGAACTGTTTAAAAAAGCGCAGGAAGGAAAATTTGCGATCCCTGCACCAAACTTCATAGACCTGGAGTCTCTCCGCTGGCATGTTGAAACAGCAGAAAGACATAATCTCCCATTAATCCTTGCATTGGCAGAGGCTCATATCGGAGAAAACATCACATTGGAAGATGCGGCTTTAGTAGGAAAGAAATATGCTGAGGAAGCAAAAGTACCGGTTGTTCTTCATTTAGATCATGGGACAACACCGGAAGTTATTAAAAAAGCAATTGATCTTGGATTTTCTTCCGTTATGATTGACGCTTCTCAGGATACTTTTGAAGAAAACGTAAGAAAGACAAAAGAAATCATTGATTATGCACATCCAAAAGGAGTGGTAGTCGAAGCAGAAATCGGCCATGTAGGAGCCGGGGAAAATTATGAGAATCATGAAACATCTGACTCTCAGTATACAACAGTAGAAGAAGCTAAGAAATTTGCGGAAGAGACAGGAGTAGACTCTCTTGCAATTTCTATCGGTACAGCTCATGGAATGTATAAGGGAATACCTGAAATCAATTTTGAAAGATTAAAAGAAATCGCTGCGGCTGTCGATACTCCGCTTGTACTTCATGGAGGATCCTCTTCAGGAGATGAAAACTTAAACCGCTGCGCAATAAATGGAATCACGAAAATTAATATCTTCTCCGACCTTCTGGTTGCGGCAAAAGAGGAGATTGACAATAATAAACCGGAAACTTATCTGGATGTAAAAGCATTGTCAAAACAGGGAATGCAGAAATGCCTGGAACACTACTATTCCGTATTTGAAACAAAAGAAGCTTAATTTCCAAACAATTAAAGGAGGAGCAATCAATCATGACTGTATATAAAGAACAAATCAGCCTGGAATCTCATGGTAAGACGCCTACATACCTTGATATTACCCCTCAGGTAAAAGAGGCGATTAAAAACAGTGGAATCAAAAGCGGAACATGTACTGTTATTTCACCGCATACAACTTGTTCAGTTTTCTTTGAAGAATTCGTCCATGACTACAACGAAGCAGGAGATGAATTCCTTCAGGAAGATTTAAACAATGTGCTGGAAAAGATCATCCCAAATCAGGATTCTAAGGATCTCTATATTTATCCAGGGGAAAAACACTACGAGGCAGTAGAGGCATGGCCGAACGCGGCAGAATATCTGCCGGACGGGGACAGAAAAGCCCTCTGGAACTGTGATGCCCACCTGAAGGCTACTATGCTCGGCTCCAGCCAGGTATTTGACGTAGAAGACGGAAAATTAGGCGTAGGATCCACAGGATATGTTTACTTTGTAGACTTTGACCGCACACGTGCCCGCACAAGAAAATGCAAGATCATTGTAATGGGCGAATAGGAAGGGATGTTTTAACATGAAGAGAGAACTTAGAGTACCATTTTTAATCGTCAATCCAAAAGCATATATTTTTGGAGAGGAATCCTTAGAGCTTGCAAAGGTCTGTGACCAGCTGGCAGAGGAATATGATATTGATATTATTTTCACCGGCCAGCATGTGGATTTAAAACAGATCGCACAGGAGACCAAAAACCTGATTGTTACCACACAGCACATGGACGGACTTGTTCCTGGAAGAGGAATGGGATTCATCCTTCCAGACGCTTTGAAGGCTGCCGGAGTAGATGCGGTGATCTTAAATCATGCAGAGCATCCGCTTCCGATCAGTGATTTGGATAAGACAATGAAACGGGCAAATGAACTGGATATGCTCACGATTGTATGCTCTGACTCTGTGGAGCAGACAAGAGCGATTGCAGAGCTTGGACCTGATGTTATGATCTGTGAGCCGACCAGCCTGATCGGTACAGGAAGCACAAGCGATGATGCTTACATTGAAGCTACAAATGAAGCTGTGAAGTCTGTGAATCCTGATATTAAGATCATCCAGGCTGCCGGAGTCAGCACCGGAGATGACGTTTACAGAGTTGTTGTGGGTGGAGCTCACGGAAGCGGCGGCACCAGCGGAATCTTAAATGCTCCTAGCCGCAAAGGCAAGATTGAAGAAATGTTAGAAGCGCTTGTGAAAGCCAAAAAAGAAATGAACTAAGATACACTATCATGTATAAATCCTCAAAAGCCGGAGAAATTGATACCTTCTCCGGCTGATTTTCTGTGCTGCGATACATTGATTGAAAAGTGTCCTAATAGTATAATGTAAAAATAAGGAATCCTTTGCTTTCGGAAAGGATCACAATGTTTTCTTTATTTTTATCCTATCTATTTCCAAGGCGCTGTCCGATCTGCCGCCATATCTTAAAAAATCCCCAAACCCTTATATGCCCGGATTGTTATAAAAAAGTGGAATTTGTCCGGGAGCCTTCCTGTTTTTCCTGTGGGAAACCTCTGGAGAGGGAGGAAACGGAGTTTTGCAGTGACTGCAGAAAACATCCAAAGACTTTTTACAGGGGAATGGCTCTGTGTCTCTATAACAATGAAGTAAGGGATTCTCTGGCTGCAGTAAAATATGAGAATCAGAGGGAGTTCACACAGTTTTATGTGGAAGAGATCAGAAGACAAAAAGCCAATCTTCTGCGAGAACTGAACATAGATCTGATCGTCCCCGTTCCCGTGCATAAGAGAAAAAGAAGACAGAGAGGGTTTAATCAGGCAACGCTGTTTGCGGAGGGGATTGGAGACATCTTAAACATTCCTGTCAGTGAGCATGTATTGACACGTATAAAGTATACAAAACCTTTAAAGGCCCTGACACCGAAAGAACGTCAAGCAGCTATGGAGCACAGCTTTTGGGCTTCCGAGGAGGTAAGAGGGAAAAGAATTCTATTGGTTGATGACATCTATACTACCGGTGCCACGGCAGAATGTTGTACCAAAGTAATGATGGAGAAGGGGGCCGAGACAGTTTACGTATTTTGTGTAGCTATAGGACATGGAGTATAAAAGGATTTTATTTTCAAGAATCTCACAGTAGAAAAATGTCGGTTTCCCTGATATAATAAACCGTCGGAGATATATGATCTTAACATCTTATTATAGAAGGGATACTGAAAATGGAATTGACAAAGGAGATCGGGAAAGCCTTGCTTTTCTGGTATGACCATAATGCAAGGATCCTGCCATGGAGAGCTGATAAGAATCCCTACCGCATATGGGTTTCTGAGATCATGCTCCAGCAGACCAGGGTAGAAGCGGTGAAGCCTTATTTTGACCGTTTCATGGAGGAACTTCCAAAGATCAAAGATTTGGCCCAGGTGGAAGAACAGAAGCTTATGAAACTTTGGGAGGGGCTTGGATATTATAACCGGGCCAGAAACCTGAAAGCTGCGGCCCAGACGATCATGGAGAAATATAACGGGGAACTACCAGCCGACTATGAACAGCTGCTTGAGTTAAAAGGCATCGGCATATACACAGCAGGCGCAATCGCTTCCATTGCGTACGATATCCCCGTCCCTGCAGTGGACGGGAATGTGCTCCGTGTGATGGCGAGACTTCTCGGTGATGATTCTGATATATTAAAAGAAAAGACAAAAAAGGACATGGCAGCCAGGGTCATGGAGATGATGCCGGATGAAAGGGCAGGTGACTTTAACCAGGCCCTGATCGAACTGGGGGCTATCGTATGTGTGCCCAACGGGGAGCCAAAATGCTGTGACTGTCCGTGGGACACAGTATGTACTGCCTATAAAAAGGACTTAATCGGGCAGCTGCCAGTGAAGAAACCAAAAAAGAAACGAAAAATTGAGAAAAGAACTGTTTTTGTTATTGAATCAGACGGTATGGTGGCGCTCCATAAAAGAGATGAAAATGGACTTTTAGCAGGACTTTGGGAATTTCCAAATGTACTTGGAAAGTGCAGCCAGGAGCTGGTGGAAGAACAGCTGGACAGCTGGGGTATGAAGGACTGTGCCTATGAATTCACCCACGAGGGGAAACATATTTTTAGCCATATTGAATGGCAGATGACAGGGGTTTTGGTATCTCTGGATGAGCCTGTGGCCTCAGACGGCCTTATGTGGGTAGAAAAGAAAGAATTAGAAGAGGAATACGCCATTCCATCGGCCTTTGAAATGTTCCGTGAGTCTTTACAATCTGCCTATTAAAGGGTACAATTACAGAAGCTATATATTATGAAAAGGTAAGGAGAGTAGCGATGAAAAAGTTAATAGCAGTGGCACTGTCTGCTGTTGTCTGTTTTGGAGTGCTTGCAGGATGCGGCAGCTCTAAAAAAGAGGACAAGACAATCGTAGTCGGTGCAAGCCCATCACCACACGCAGACATCTTAAAGGTTGCGGCAAAGGAACTGGAGAAAGACGGCTATACTCTGGAGATCAAAGAATATTCAGACTATGTACAGCCGAATAACGCATTGGGTTCAGGGGATCTTGACGCGAATTATTTCCAGCACATCACGTACCTGAAGAATTTTGCAAAGGAACACAAGCTGGACCTGACTTCAGCTGGAATGATCCACTATGAGCCATTTGGTATCTTCCCTGGAAAAGCAAAATCACTGAAGGATGTAAAAAAAGGCGCTGTAGTCGCAGTTCCCAACGACACCACAAATGAAGCGAGAGCACTTCTGCTTTTGGAAGCCCAGGGCTTGATCAAGCTGAAAGACGGGGCTACCCTGACAGCAACAAAGAAGGACATTGTGAAGAATCCGAAGAACATTGAGATCAAAGAACTGGAAGCAGCACAGCTGCCGCGTTCTCTGAAGGATGTGGATTACGCTGTCATCAACGGAAACTATGCTCTGCAGGCCGGCATGACGGTCAATAAAGATGCTCTGGCTGTGGAAGACGAAAAGTCTGTAGGCGGAGCAAAGACCTATGGCAATGTGGTTGCAGTAAAGAAAGGCAACGAGGACAAGGACTCTATTAAGGCGCTGATCAAAGCATTAAAGAGCGATGCCGTGAAGAAGTATATGGAGAAGGAATACAAAGGAGCGGTTGTACCGTTATTCTAAACCCATAATCATGAAATAAAAAGAAGAAGGAGAAGAACATGAAAAAATTTATAACCGTAGCATTAGCCGGTGTGTTAGCAGCAACCATGTTGTTTGCAGGATGCAGCAAGAAAGAAGAAGCAACGATACCTGAAAAAATCATTGTGGGAACCAATGCGGAATTCCCTCCGTTTGAGTATGTTGATGATAACAAAAAGATTGATGGTTTTGATATTGCGATGATGAAAGAAATTGCAAAACGCATGGATGTCAAGATAGAGATCAAGAATATGGAATTCAAATCTCTGATTGGCTCTCTGGAATCTAAGACAATTAATGCGGTTGCAGCCGGAATGACAAAAGATCCGGAGCGTACGGAAGCAGTCGACTTCTCTGACAGCTATTATACAAGCAGCCAGGTTATGATTGTAAAAAAAGACAGTAAGCTTAAAAAGATGACAGATCTTAAAGGAAAGAAAGTCGGTGTTCAGGAAGGAACAACAGGAGATAAGCTTGCAACGGGAGAAAACTTTGGGGAGAAACAGAAACCGGTTGTCAAAGGCGTAGACGTGAGGCGTTTTCCAAAGGGTGTGAATGCTGTTATGGATCTAAAAAACGGCGGAGTTGACGCAGTTGTCATCGATGAAAAACCTGCCATGGAGTTTGTAAAGAACAACAAGGGCTTAAAGATTGTCAGAGATAAAGCAGCAGAAGAATACTACTGCATTGCTCTTCCAAAAGGAAACGAGAAATTGGTAAAAGAGATCAATAAACAATTAAAAGCCATGAAAGAAGACGGTACATTAGACAAACTGAAGGCGAAATATATCGATAAGTAACAGGATGGAAAGGTAAGATAAATTATGAGTTTGGATTCATTTTATAAGGCATTTATCTCCGGGAAACGTTACCTGATGTACCTTGATGGTTTAAAGATGACGATTCTTGTCTCTGTACTTGCCATCCTCCTTGGTGTTGCCCTGGGAACGGTATTGGCTTTGATGCGGCTGACTGCGGAGAAAAAAGGAAAAAGTACGGTTTTATCTAAAATTGCATACGTGTACATTGACATCATAAGGGGAACACCGACTGTCACTCAGCTGATGATCATGTTCTTTGTAATCTTAAAAGGTGTGGATGGACTGATCGTGGGAACTGTGACTTTTGGTTTAAACAGTGCCGCCTATGTCTCAGAGATTATTCGCGCCGGAATCCTGGCAGTGGATCAGGGCCAGATGGAGGGCGGACGTTCTCTCGGATTGTCATATGGACAAACCATGAAAGACATTATCTTACCGCAGGCAATCAAAAATATTCTTCCCGCATTGGGAAATGAATTTATCGTATTGATCAAAGAGACAGCGATTCTGGGATATGTATCTATCGTTGATTTGAGCAAGGCAGCAGACTTTGTTATCTCCAGAACATATGAAGCGCTGACTCCGTTGATAGGGACGGCGGTCATTTATTACTTGATCGTTAAGGTACTGACCTTAGTTCTCAATGCTGTAGAGAGGAGGCTGAGACAGAGTGATAAACGTTAAAGAACTTCACAAATATTTCGGCTCCCTGGAAGTCTTAAAAGGCATTAACTGTCATATCGAAAAGGGTGAATGTGTCTGTATCATCGGCGCATCAGGATCAGGGAAGAGTACATTTTTACGCTGTCTAAATCTTCTGGAGACACCGACAAAAGGGGACATTAATATTGACGGGATCAACATAATGGAAAAAGGTTGTGACGTGGACGAGCTCCGCAGAAAAGTGGGGATGGTATTCCAGCATTTCAACCTGTTTCCTCATCTGTCTATCCTGGACAATGTGACGTTAGCGCCCATCAGGCATAAGATGATGACACCGGATGAGGCCAAGAAGAAAGCGATGGAGCTTTTGAACCGTGTTGGTGTAGGGGATAAGGCAGGAAGTTATCCGGTGCAGCTGTCCGGGGGGCAGAAACAGCGTGTGGCCATTGCAAGATCTCTTGCTCTGTCACCGGATGTCATGTTGTTCGATGAACCTACCTCAGCTTTAGACCCGGAAATGGTCGGAGAAGTTCTTGAGGTTATGAAACAGCTTGCAAAGGAAGGTATGACCATGGCCGTTGTCACCCATGAGATGGGCTTTGCAAGGGAAGTGGCTGACAGGGTTCTGTTTATGGACGGAGGGGTCATTCTGGAAGAAGGAACTCCGGAACAGATCTTTGATCATCCAAGAGAAGACAGGACAAAAGAATTTTTGAGCAAAGTTCTTTAATTCTGTTATCTCATATAGAATGTAAAACAAAAAACATGCTGTGATTTCACAGCATGTTTTTTTGTTTTACAACGAATTTGTGGTGGATGGCTGTGTACTTTCGCAAACAGTAAATATAAGGAATTTAAATATAGGAGGAATGTTATATATGAGTAAAGAAGTATTAAAGGATCTCATTAAATTTATACCGGAGGATCAACCCCTTCCTCACGAAATTCAGGCAATAGCCAGAAGTAAAAAAGAAATAGAGAATGGCGATACGGATAAGCTGAGAGAAATAATTTGTGTGCATACTGCCCATAGGGCTTTTTTATTCCATAGGGAGGTTCGCAGAGCTTTCCTATGGAACAAGAAAAGTGCCGGGAGTAAGTTTTCCCAGCACTTCTGTTAATTAAAATAGTTTTTCTCCATTGTCTCCAGTCGGCTCTGGAAAGGCCTCCTTCCGACAATGAAGAAAAAACTATCGTAGGTGGCGCCTTTTGTCTTGCAACAGCCATCCCCAGCAGACATTACGTCCATTTTCTACATGATTGGAGTGAAGCATTCTAAGAGCTGAACGGAAATCATGTGGAAAATGTCATACAATCCCCTGAGCTGTCATAGCGTCAACAACTTTTTCAAATCCTGCAATGTTTGCGCCAGCCACATAGTTACCTTCCAGACCGTAGCGTTTTGCAGCGTCATCTAAGTTGTGGAAGATATTGACCATGATGTTCTGTAATTTTCCGTCTACTTCCTCGAAGGACCAGCTTAAACGCTCGCTGTTCTGGGACATTTCCAGTGCAGATGTGGCAACACCGCCGGCGTTGGCCGCTTTACCAGGAGCAAATAAGATGTTGTTAGCCTGAAGGTATTCTGTTGCCTCCAATGTAGTAGGCATGTTGGCACCTTCCGCTACAGCATAGCATCCGTTTGCAACTAATGTCTTGGCATCTTCAATATCTAATTCGTTCTGGGTAGCGCATGGGAGAGCAACATCACAAGGGACAGTCCATACGCCTTTTCCTTCATGATACTCAGCGCTAGGGCGTGCCTTGGCATATTCTGTGAGGCGTGCGCGTTTTACTTCTTTTACGTCCTTTAATAAAGCTACATCGATACCGTCTTTGTCATAAATCCATCCTGTGGAGTCAGAGACAGTTACCACTTTGGCACCTAACTGCTGTGCTTTCTGGGTAGCGTAGATTGCTACATTTCCGGAACCGGAAATACAAACAGTGGCATCTTTCAGAGATTTACCGTTGCACTTTAGCATTTCGTCTGTAAGGTAGAGGAGACCGTATCCGGTAGCTTCTGTCCGGGCCAGGGACCCTCCGTAAGATAATCCTTTTCCTGTGAGCACACCTTCGTATACGCCGCGGATTCTCTTGTATTGTCCAAACATATAACCGATCTCTCTGGCCCCTGTACCGATATCTCCTGCAGGTACGTCTGTGTCTGCTCCGATGTATTTACAAAGCTCTGTCATGAAGCTCTGGCAGAATGCCATGACTTCTCTGTCAGATTTTCCTTTTGGATCAAAGTCAGATCCGCCTTTTCCTCCTCCGATCGGCAGACCTGTAAGGGAATTCTTAAAGATCTGTTCAAATCCTAAAAACTTGATGATACCAAGGTTTACAGACGGATGGAGTCTTAATCCGCCTTTGTAAGGCCCGATGGCACTGTTGAACTGAACACGGTAACCTGTGTTCACCTGAACCTGCCCTTTGTCATCTACCCAAGGTACACGGAATTTAAATTGGCGTTCCGGATTTACCAGACGCTCTAATAAGGCTTCTTTTTTAAACTTTTCTTCATTGGCTTCTACGACTGTGCGAAGAGATTCCAGTACTTCTTTGACTGCCTGATGGAACTCTGGTTCTGCAGGATTCTGGGCAACCACTTTCTCAATTACTTCATCAACATATGACATTGTGTATCCTCCTTAAACAATACATTAGTATTTTGCTATGCTTGGACTTTTGTCGATAACATTATACAAGAAATATTTTCAGAAAACAATAGTAAATTACTGCTTTAATGTGCTAAAGTGAATACGATGAAAGGGACAGGGAAATATTTCATGTTTTATTAAGGGTATGATATAATAACAAAATATATAGAAAGGAAAGAACTATGAAGAATTCAGTTGTCATTGCTTACTATAATGGAAAAGAGTATATAAAGGAACAGGCGGATTCTATTCTGGAGCAGCTCGGAGCCGAAGATGAGGTGATCATCTCTGTGGATTCTGACCAGGATGGTTCAGAAAAGCTGTTGAGGGATCTTGCCGAAAATGATAAAAGAGTCCAGGTCATCAAAGGGCCGGGCCAGGGCGTTGTAAAGAATTTTCAGAACGGATTGATTCACTGTACAGGAGATGTGGTCTTTTTGGCTGACCAGGATGATGTGTGGCTTCCCGAGAAAGTCCGGAAAGTCACAGCTTGTTTTGAGGACCCGTCAGTTACTGTGGTGGTGCACAATGCTTTGATTTCCGATGAAGAACTGAAAAGTTTAAATGAGACAACCTTTCAGTGGAGAGACAGCGAACCTGGATTTTGGAAGAACATAAAAAAGAATTCGTATATTGGATGCTGTATGGCTTTCCGAAGAGATCTGCTGAGCCGTCTGCTTCCGGTGCCGGACTCTATCTGGATCCATGATCAGTGGATCGGCCTGCTGTCGGAACAGCTGGGCAGATCTGTATTTATAGATGATATTCTTCTGCTATACCGCAGACATGGTGGAAATGTAACGGAACTCACCCACGGCAGTGTCATATCCATGATGAAAAAGCGATATGATATGATTATGGAAGTCAATCGGCGCATTAGGAGGTGGAAGAGAGAAGATGCCAAAAAGAAATAATTTTTACCAGCAGAACAAATATTTAATTTGGGCATTCCTTGCCCCATTCTTTATATTAGAAGGCATTGCAGTTGTGATGGGAGTACAGCCGTTTGGAGACAACTCCTTTCTGATCGTGGATGCCCTGCATCAGTACCTTCCGTTTTTTGCAGATTATCATGACAAGCTTAAGTCACTGGACAACCTTTTTTATTCCTTCCACGGAGGCCTGGGCTACAACTTTTTAGGGCTGTGGGCATACTATCTGTCCAGTCCCTTGAATCTTGTGATCGTACTGTTTCCGAAAGAGATGCTGAACATGGTCCTCAGTCATCTCTACATTATTAAGATTGCCCTTTGTGGGCTGACTGCGGCCTATTATTTCAGATCCAGGGATAAAAAAAGACAGGATATCAGCATTGTGGCATTCGGGCTTTGCTACGCACTGAGCAGCTATATTGTGGGGTACAGCTGGAATATCATGTGGCTGGAAGTCATGATGATGCTCCCGCTGATCCTTGCAGGGATGGACCGGCTCATAAAAAAGAGGGACGGCAGACTCTACTGCGGGGCGCTGTTTTTTTCGCTGCTCTGTAATTTTTACATGTCATTTATGACCTGCTTGTTTCTTGTATTATGGTATCTGCTGTATGACCATAAGAAGGTGAAGGCGTTCTTTGTCAACGGGTTGAAATTTGCCGGATATTCTCTTTTGTCGGCTATGATGGCGGGCGCGGTCCTGCTCCCGGCTTATCTGGGGATCATGAAGACCTCCTCTGCCAAGTGGGATTTCCCGAAGGATCTGTGGTACGGAAACTTTGCAGATCTTTACTGCAGACACTTTTTAGGGACCGCTCCCATCACTAACTCTGTGAATGACGGGGAGATCAACCTTTACTGTGGGATTTTGACCCTTGTTTTTGTTTTGTTTTACTTTATGGCTTCCAGGATCTCATGGAAGACAAAGATCAAGCGGGCGCTGTTGATGCTGTTTCTGTTTTTCAGTTTTAATATGCCGTTGCTCGGTTATATCTGGCATGGATTCCACAATCAATACGGAATCCCTAACCGGTTTGCATATCTGTACATTTTTTTACTGCTGATCATGGCTTACGACGGGCTGCTGGTCATAAAGAGAGAAGGACGGCAGCAGGCCTGGAAACTGTGTATTTCCTGCGGTATCCTTTGTATGTCGGTGGGCATTGCCAGCCTGCTTAACACAAAGGCATTTGACCGTAAGGTGCTGGCATTCACGACAGCAGCGATCTTTCTTTATCTTGTTGTGTTTGCGCTGTATGACAGGAAAACGCTGTCCAGACGGGGTATGGTGCTGATATGTTCTTTACTGCTTGTGATAGAAGCGGCAGGAATGGCAGTGTATGGTTTTTCAGAAAACGGCCAGGTACGGGTAAGTGAATACTTCGGCGATACAAAGAATATTCAGAAGGTGAAGAATAAATATAAGACAGGACCGGATCAGAGAATGGAACTGATCAAGGGAAGGATGCTGGATGAGAGCATCTGGCATACCCTGGACGGAGTGACGATGTTCGGTTCCACAGCCCTTGGGGATGTGGTGGACATGATGGATGATCTGGGATTTTACACCGGTGTCAATGAGTATCTGTATGAAGGGGCAACTCCGTTTACTAATAACCTGCTGGGGGTACGGTATAACCTTCTGAGAACCTCCGATACAAACACCACAGATTTTCAATATCTGGATAGGATCGGAGACATCAATGTGTATGGAAATCCTTACAATACAGCTGTGGGATATGGAATGAAAAAGTCCGCCTACAAATGGAAGTATGATGATGTAAATCCATTTTTGGTACAGAACAGACTGTCCGGCGATGCGTTTGGAGGAAATGATATCTTTCACATGATCAAGACAGAAAAGCCGAAGACAAACGCCTGCAAGATCACCCAGAGCAATGATGGGGAATATGTTTTTGAAAACACGGCCAGTCTTGCCGATAACATGACATTTGAGATTCCGGTGACGGAGGACGGCAAGCTGTATTTTCATTTTGACGGAAGCCAGGTGGAGGATACGGTAATTTACCGGAATAACGAGGTATATGTGAGCGGACGTCTGAATGCACAGTGTATCTATCTGGGGGATCTGAAAAAGGGAGATCATATCACGGTCAGTATGAGACTAAAACAAGATGACCTTATGTCCGGGGTGGTCAGGGTAACCCTTGCGTCTCTGGATGAGGATGCCATGAAAGATTTGTATGGAAAAATGCAGGAGCAGGCGTTCCAGTTGGAGGAGGCTGACAGCAGCACACTGAAGGGCACTGTGAGTATGAATGAAGATGGATTGGTGTTTTTCTCAATTCCTTATGATAAGGGCTGGAAGGTCCTCGTGGACGGTAAGGAGACAGAGGTAAACTCTCTTGGAAAAGCATTTCTCTGTGTGGATGTATCTGAAGGGAAGCATGAGATCAAACTGGAATACTGTCCGGAAGGTTTTAAGGAAGGTATCATTCTGACGGCTTTGGGATGGTTGATATTTGCATCTATCTGCCTGAGGAAACGAAAAAAATCCGTCTAAACGGAGAGGAAGCCGGGAACAGTTAAGCTCCCGGCTGGTTATGAAAAAATTTTAAAAGCCTAGCAATCAAATAAGTTTGGTTACTATGGTTTTAGTATAAGCGGAAAATGTGAGGGGAATTTGACAAGAATATGAACAAACTGTGAACAGAATGATATTTTTTATCGGCTTCCCTGTCTGTTTTTCAATGCCTGCTTTAACATCTGAGACAGAAGTGTAAGAAAAAAATAAGTTTTTTCTTGCTATTTGTGCAGAAATGTTGTGTTAAACTAAACGGGTAAGAATAATTTACGGAGGAAAATGAGATGAGAAAAAGAAAAAGTTTATTCAGAGCGGCAGCCGCAGTCATGGCGGCAGTCATGGCATTTTCATTTGTGCCGTCAAAGTTCGTCAAGGCAGACAGTGTGGACGGCGAACAGTACTTGGCATTGGGCGCTGATTTAAGTTCAAAAGAAAAACAGACAGTACTGGAGCTGCTGGGAGTAAGCGATACGGGCGGCTATACGATGATCAAGGTTACAAATAAAGAGGAACATGAATATCTGGGAGACTATTTATCCAGCAAGGTTATCGGGAGCAGGGCGTTATCATCTGTCACTGTCAAGAAGACTGACAGCGGAAGCGGGGTCAATGTGCAGACAGAGAACATTACATACTGTACTGAGGGAATGTACAAGAACGCTCTTGTGACTGCAGGGATCAAGGATGCGGATGTGAAGGTTGCCGGTCCTTTTAAGATCTCCGGGACTGCCGCGCTTGTGGGAGTCATGAAGTCCTATGAGGCTATGACAGGAAAGAAAATTCCTGAAAAGAGCAAGGATGCGGCCACGGATGAGTTGATCACTACAGGTGAAGTGGCCGAGAGCATAGGAAAAGATGATGCGGAAAAGCTCATCGCCGATGTGAAGCAGAAGGTAGCAGAAGACAATCTAAAGACACCTCAGGAAATCGGTAAGGCGATCGATGAGTCAGCAAAGGATTTAGAGATCAATCTGTCTGACGCTGACCGCCAGAAGATCCAGGAACTGATGGATAAGATCTCCGACCTGAACTTAAATGTGGATCAGTTAAAGGAACAGGCAAAGGACATCTACAATAAACTGAACGACAGCGGCTTTTTTGAGAAGGTGAAAAACTGGTTCTCAGGAGTTGTGGATACCATTAAAGGAATTTTCAGCTAATTTAAAAAAGTTGGATTAACCCTCTTTATGTCTACATACATTAGACATAAGGAGGGATTTTTTATGGATCAGAATCAGATGCTTTTGTACATAATGGTGGGAGGCTGCGGCCTCTGTGTGCTTTACGGGATATTAAAGAGGCCGTCCTACCTCCTGGTCTTGCTGGCAAGAGGAGGGTTCTGCGCGGCTCTCGTATTTGTCATCCATGTCTATTGTCAGAAAAACGGAATCCACGCGCCTGTGGACTTAAATATAGCATCCATCGGAACTGGGGCACTTTTGGGACTGCCAGGGATTGTAGTATTGTATGTATTGGGCTGTATTGTGTGAGTTTTTCTACATTGTCTTTCGTTGGCTCTGGAAGATTTCCTATTGTCTGGGAGTAGATGAAAATTTCATAGATATCATTAAAAAACTGCACGGACTTGTGCAGTTTTTTGGCGTTCAGAGTATTGCAGGACATCTTGAAAATATTTGGTTTTGCACGGATATGCGTACAATCATATAATGGTTTTAAGGAGGGAGAAACAGTGAATAATCGATTAAAAGCTATTTTCTTATTCTTAATTCAAAATGATGATCAATATGTGACAGTAAAAGAGATTTCGCAAAGGTTTTCTATCAGTATGAGGACCGCTTACAATGATTTGAACCAAATCGACGATTATCTTTGTAAAAACGGTTTTATGTCTCTGGCCAGAGAAAAGAATAGAGGGGTTATGCTCCGGATGGACAGCCATGCGAAAAGGAAACTTCAGAAGATCATATGGAGCGGACAGGACAGTAATTTTTCTCCTAGGGAACGGAGTTTTCATATTATCCGATACCTTTTGGAGTGTACTGGCTATGTTACAATTGACGAAATATCGAACCATTTTAAATATTCCAGAAATACGATTGTCAATGATCTGAGAAAAGTAAAGAGCTGGATGGATGTACATGACTTGAAATTAATGACTTATCCGTATAAGGGAATCTGTATTGAGGGCAGGGAGCGTTCAGTCAGGGCCGCATGGACAGCGTGTCTTACAGAAGAAAAGGGAGTTAAGAACCCGGCAGATGAGCTAAAGGTATTAAGGGGGAGTGAGGAGATAGATGAATCCGTAAAGATCATCCGGACCGTATCTGATCTGGAGGAAGAACTTCATATAAGGCTTTCAGATGAAGCCTACAGCCGCATTGTCCTGTGTCTCGGATTTTCTATTTACAGGATCAGAAATGGAAATGAAATAGAAATGACATTTCTGTATCCTGGCCTAGAAGAATCAAATGAGTATCGGGCCGTCTCGGATAAGAGCAGCGAGATTGAAATGGATTTTAGGATTTTGTTTCCTGAAAATGAAAAAGCGTATCTCGCTTCGCTCTTTATCGCCAGCAGCCTGCAGGATGAAAAGAACTTCGGAAAGATCGTGGACCAGTGGCTGCCCCTTCAGATCGTGGTCAGAAAATTAATCAAGGCTATGGAAGAAGAACTGAATGCTGAGTTTATGTCGGATCAGCAGCTGTTCTACGGCCTGCTGGCCCATTTGCGGCCGGCGTATTATAGGATCCTTGGAGGTATGCCGATTGACAATCCAATGTATGAATATGTGATGGAGAATTTCAGCTTGATCCATGAACGGATGATGAACCGTATTTCTCTGGCGGAGAAAGATCTTGGCGTTAGTTTTCCGGAAGAGGAGGTTTCCTTTCTGACGATCTGTTTCGCGGCAGCGCTGGAGAGACAGAAAAAGAGAAAGAAAAGACTTCCCTTGGCCATGGTGGTATGCAGCACTGGGACGAGCACATCCCAGATGCTTTTATCCCAGCTGAAAAGCAGATTTCAGATCTCGATTCTGGGTGCGTTCCCCGCTAGAAAAGTGGATGAGATTTTACAGAAACAAAAAGTGGATCTGATCATTTCCACGGTGGAACTGATTCGGGACGGAGTGAGAGTCATTAAGGTCAGTCCTGTTCTGGACAAACATGATATAGAACGGCTGAGTGATGTACTCAGCTCCATTGATACAAAGTTCAGTATAGATGAAATCTTGGAGATCATGAAACGCCATGGATCCATTTTGGATGAGGGGGGATTAAAGGAAGAACTCAGACAGTATTTTGAACAGGAAGCTGCGGAGACAATAAAGACAGGAAAGGACAGAGATCCAATGTTAATAGAAGTATTAAATAAAGACTTGATCAAGACGAATGCAGAGATTCAGACCAGAGATGAAGCGGTGAGAGAGAGCGGGAGACTTCTGTGCAGGCAGGGACTTGCAGATGAAAGCTATGTGGAGGCCATGCTCCAGAATGTAAAGGAGAACGGCACTTATATCGTCATAGCGCCGGGCATCGCCATGCCTCATGCAAGGCCTGAATGCGGGGCAAAGAAAATCGGTATCAGTCTTATGACATTAAAAGAACCGGTGGTATTTGGGCATAAGGTCAATGATCCGGTAAAAATCGTCATCGGCCTTTGTGCCGTGGATCACCAGACACATTTGACAGCACTTTCAGAACTGGTGGAAATATTAAATGATAAGGAGAAAATCAACATGATCTTAAAAGCAGAATCGCCGGAGGAGGTCATGGAGGTAGTAAAGAAAGGGGAAGCCATATGTTAAATATAGTAACAGTATGTGGAGCAGGAGTCGGAAGCAGTATGATGCTGCGCCTGTATGCGCAGCAGAGCCTGTCAGAGGAGGGGATTGAAGCCAGTGTTGAGGCGGCGGATATCGGGTCCGTCAATCCAGACGCATTCGATATTGTGATCACCACATCTGACTTCGCAGATCTTTTACATGAGTCCAGAGCAAAAATCATCAGGATTGACAACATGATGGACAAGGGATATTTAAAGGAACAGCTTTTAAGGACCTTAAAAGAGCTATAGGACGATATAAAAGAAAGGATACAATATGAATATATTAATGTACTTGATCAACAACGTCTTTAACCAGGCGGTGTTTGTCATAGGAATGGTAGTTTTTCTTGGGATGTTGGTACAGAAGACAGAGCTGTCCAAGATCATTGCAAGTACAGTAAAGACCATGATCGGGTTTCTGCTGATCAACACAGGAGGACAAACTCTCGGTGTGGCACTGTTGCCTTTGCAGCCAATGCTCATTAAGGTTTTTCATCTTCAGGTTAAGGTGCAGGATCTGGGTGCTGCCCAGGCGGAAAGTCTTGGGGATATCGGCAGTGAAATGGCTTTAATTTTTGCGCTTGGATTTCTGATGAATATTTTTCTGGCAAGGATTACGAAGTTTAAATATGTCCATCTCTCTGCACACGTGTCATTTTTCTACTCCGGTTTGATCGCAGCAGCGTTAAAGTTTGGAACTAATTTAAGTTTTCTGCCACTGGTTCTGCTGGGTGCCGTTTTGCTGGGAAGTTATATGACATTCACCTGTGCTTATGTGGCTCCGCTGATGAAAAATATCAAAGGAGGAGAAGGGTTCACCCTGGCACATTCCAGTTCTTCTGGTGTATGGCTGGCCGCAAAGATCGGCGGTCTAGTAGGCAATAAGGAACAAGATCTGGAAGATATTAAGATACCAAAGAGATTAAATTTTTTAAGGGAGATGACCATCGCTCTGACGGTTGTAATGACGTTCATGTTCTTTCTGATCTCACTGATCAGCGGTCCAGGATGGGTTATGCAGAATGTCAGTGAAGGAAGGGATATCATTACCTTTTCTCTGCTGAACGGTCTCCAGTTCGGTCTCTGGATCACAGTGATCATCACCGGTGTCAGGATGCTTTTATCTGAGATCATCCCGGCATTCCATGGCATTGCAGATAAGATCATTCCAAATGCAGTGCCGGGGCTTGATGTGCCGCTGTTGTTTCCGAATCATCCGACCTCCGTCATCTTTGGCTTTTTGGTAAGCCTAGCCGCGGGTTTTGTGGGCATGGGTATTCTGGGAGTGATGAACTATCCGGTTGTAGTTTTCCCTGCCTTGATCCCTACCTTTTTTACCGGAGCTGTCACAGCTATTTTTGGAAATTCTACAGGAGGGATCCGGGGTGCTTTTGCAGGATCATTTTTAAACGGTATGATCTTGATCATAGGACAGGCTTTCTTGCTTCCGATGATTGGAACTTATGCCCCGATCATGAGAATCCTGAGTGAGACGGATTACTGTCTTTATGGCCCCATTTTAGGCGGGATCTTAAAGCTTTTAGGAGGTATATAGATGAAGGATCTGGTATTGTACATAACAGCCGGGTACCCTGATGAGAATACGTTTTTTAAGACATTGGATCTGATGGATGAACAAAAGGTGCCCATCCTGGAGCTTGGCATCCCGGCGGAGGATCCGTTTTTGGACGGTGACATCATCAGACAGAGCCACAGGAAGGTGCTTGAAGCCGGCATTGACCCGAGACAGCTTGGGGATCTGCTGGAGAAGATCCGCAGCAGGTATCAGTTCCGGGTCATATTAATGACTTACCGGGAGGGCATCAACAGATTTCATCTGTCTAAATTGGATACAGCGCTGTATGATGGTGTCTTATGCGTGAATGAGGCCTTGACTATAGCATCTGGAATGAAGCCTGTGCAAATATATAATGAGGCGATGGATGAAAATGAGATCATGAAGCATCTGAAAGAAAATACCAACTTTGCATATGTCATGAGCGGAAGAGGGAAGACCGGTTCCTTCAGGCGCCTGCCCGAAGGATACATAAAAACGGTCAGCTTTCTAAAACAAAAGACAGATCTGCCTGTATATGTAGGGTTTGGAATAAAGACTCTGGAGGATGTGAAGAACGTCTGCAGCCACGGAGCAGACGGAGTGATCATCGGGTCCCACTTTATGAAAGTGATGAGGGATGGAGGATTCACAGAATGTAAAAATTATCTAAATATAATAAACAATTATTTACAAAAAGTTGCTTTACAGAAATAGTAAATGATTGTAAAATAAGACCATAGGAAGGAGGCCTATGGTTTTATTATTTTATCTGCTGGCAGCAGTAGTATGGGATCTGGTCCAGTTTAGGGTACCTAATTATTTTATTCTGCCGGGTCTGGTCCTGGGCATTTTGCTCCTGCCATATCATGGATTAAGTATCCCTGATGTTTTGCTGGGGAGTGTGTGTCCGCTGATCTTTTTATATCCCCTATTTGCTGTGGGAGCTTTCGGCGCAGGGGATATCAAGCTTTTTATTGTCACAGGACTTTTTCTCGGAGGTTTGAACCTATACCTTGTGGCAGCTTCTTTTTTTACCGGCGGAATTCTTGCTCTGTTTAAGATGCTGTCTGACCGGAGTCTGGTCCCGCGCTTATTCTATTTCTATTCTTATATTCTACAATGCATCAGTCAGAAGAAGATCAATACTTATTTATCTTATTCCCCTGAGAAGGAAAATAACAGAATTCATTTTACTGCGGCAGTTATGCTCGGATATTTGCTGCTGTCCGCCTGGAGGGACTGTCTATGAGCCATATGTTAGTAGGAATCTGTGACGAAGACGCTGTCTATGGAAAACGCCTGATGGAGTATATCAATCGCCAGAAGGATTATCCGCTGACGGCAGCAGCATTTACAACAACAGACGCATTAAAAGAGTTTATAAAAGATCAGGACGTAAAGGGAGTTATCCTTGAGGAGGGAATCTGTATCAGCGAAAATATACTGGTATATTATCTGAAAAAGGACCAGACAACACAGGCCTGCCGGTATGGAAACGCAAAAGAGATCGTAAAAGAGGCTTACAGTATTTTTAGCCCGGGCAGGGAGAGTTCTGCCGGGGTCACGGGGGTCTATTCTCCCACGGAGAACCGGAAACGGACAGATTTTGCCCTGCAGACTGCAAAGGAAAATAGGGCAATGTATTTTGGAATGGAATCTTATGGACGGACCCTAGAGGAAGGAGCTATGGAGAATCTTTTGTTTGCGGTCAAGGTCCGGAAGGATGGGATCGCGGATCTGGCCGTTGAATCCGCTGTCATCGTGGAAGGAGTCAAGGGCTTTGCCTCTGCACGGTGTTTTCTAGATTACCGGGAGGTCTCTGTGGAGGACTACCAGTGGCTGTTTCAGAGACTGACGGATGCAGGAATTTCAGCAGTGCTGGATATCGGAACAGCCTGTATCTATGACTTTGAACTATTCTCACTGTGTGATCAGTTGTTTCTTCCGGTCTGGGAAGAGGACATGGAGGATCCCAGGCTTCTGGGTTTTAAAGAAGTCTCAGAACAGCATCCCGTGCTTTCAACGCTTCACTGGAAGGAGGTCTTTCTATCAGAGAACAAAACCAGATACCATGCAGAGAATTGTTAAAGGAAAGGGTTCTGAGCCGGGCAGACTTGATCTGCGATATCAGCGACAGGCAGCTTTTGGAACTGATCGAGGAAGAACTATATCTGATGTCAGGGGAGACTTATCTGTCATTAAAGGACAAGTATGAACTTTTAAAGGAGGTGTACAATGCGCTGCGCAGACTGGATATCCTTCAGGATCTGCTGGAGGACGATTCCATTACAGAGATCATGATTAATGGATATCAAAATGTTTTTATTGAGGTGAACGGGAAGCTTAAAAGGTGTAGTAAGTCCTTTTCATCAGAAGAAAAACTGTATCAGGTGATTCAGCAGATTGTTGCCGGGGCCAACCGGATCGTCAATGAGTCCAATCCCATTGTAGACGCAAGGCTTCCCGACGGTTCCAGGGTCAATGTAATGCTGCCACCGGTCTCTTTAAACGGAGCGACTATGACCATCAGAAAGTTTGCCAGGGAACCGATGACCATGGATTGGCTGAGAGATAAGGGAGCCTTCTCAATTTTTACAGAACGGTTTCTTGAGATCTTGGTCAGGGCAAGATATAACATTTTTATCTCAGGCGGAACAGGCAGCGGTAAGACAACCCTGTTAAATGGGCTGTCCAACTGTATCCCGTCAGATGAAAGAATCATCACCATTGAAGATTCTGCAGAACTTAGGCTGAATGGGATAGAAAACCTGGTACGCCTGGAAATGAAAAATGCCAATATAGCAGGAGAAAACCAGATCACCATAGAGCAGCTCATCAAGGCAGCCCTAAGGTCCAGACCGGACAGGATTGTTGTAGGTGAAGTACGGGGAGAGGAGGCCCTTTCTATGTTAAACGCAATGAATACGGGACATGATGGATCCATATCCACAGGCCATGCCAATGGACCTGAAGATATGCTCAAGCGTCTGGAGACGATGGTGCTAATGGGAGTTGATATGCCTGTCTTTGCCATAAGGGGGCAGATTGCGTCAGCCATTGATATTATCATCCATCTGGGAAGAGTCAGGGACGGCAGCAGAAAGCTGCTGGAGATTGATGAGATTCTAGGAATGGAAGATGGCCAGGTAAAAATGAAAAAGTTGTTTTACTATGATCAGAAGAAAGGGCTCCTGCCTGCAGATTCACTGAAGAATACCAAAAAACTAAAGGAGTATGGTCAATATGAAGCGTATGAGGGATTATTGTCAGAGCATACGAATAGCAACGGCGGAGAAACCGGGCATAAAGAGTATTTTTAAAAGTCTGGGTACGGGAAAAGCCGTCATAGCGGCAGTACAGGGGATGATCTTGTTCTTTCTGGCAGCTTATCTGTTTTATGACCGGATCTGGCTGGGGTTCACCTATCCTGTTTTTTTCTATCCCTATATGCTTTACCGGCTCAGGGAACAAGAGAAGATACAAAAAAGGCAGTCCAGGCTGGAATTCAAGGAAATGCTGCTTTCGATTTATAACAGTCTGAGTGCGGGGTACTCTCTGGAAAACTCCATGAGAGCAGCAAGGGATGACTTAAGAGCCGTAAACGGAGGAAAAAGAAGTACGTTGGAGCAGCAGCTTTCAATTCTATGTTCCGGTTTGGAGATGAACCAGCCAGTAGAAGTGTTGATGGAAAGGATGGCATCGGAATTAAGGGTGGATGAAGCAGAGCAATTTGCACAGATATTGTGGATGATCAAGAGAAACGGAGGAAATTTGATTCAGATCATTAAAAAGTCAGTGGAGCACATGAATCAAAAGATTCAGGTGAAAGAGGAGATCCTCACAATGGTGTCCGCAAAGAAAATGGAACAGAAGATCATGTCTGTGATGCCGTTTTTCATCCTGCTGTATGTGCGTCTTATGAACCCAGGATATTTTCAGGTCTTATATGAATCTTTGGGAGGTACCCTTTTGACAACCGTCTGTTTGGCCGTTTTAGCTGGTTCCGTGTTTTGGGCAAGAAGAATTGTGGAGATCGAGGTGTAGCAATGATAGAAAGATGGATTCGCCGACTTCCGGAGAGTGTTGTCAGGAACCGCAGAATATGTGTTCAGAGTTACTTCTGCGGGACAAAGGAAGAGATGGAAATAGAGGTGTGGCGGTCATTTAGAGAACAATGGAAAAAAGTTTTATGGGCAGCGTTTGCTTTTCTGGCGGTCTTAGTTCTTGCAGCAATATCAGGTTGGCTTACAGGAAAGGAAATCGTCATTCATAGAGATACAGAAGGAGAGGAGATAAACCAAGAATTAAGTATAGATTCGGGCAGGGAAAAGGAACTATATGAGCTGAATGTCCAGCCGAAGGCTTACAGCAGGAAAGAAGAAAAAGAAGCATTCCGCGCGGGAACCGAATATGTGAAAAGGCATATGAAAGGAAAAAACAAATCATTAAATGAGGTGAGAGAATCTTTAAATTTTCCGGACAGGATTCCTGAGACCCAGATCAAGGTAAACTGGGAGACGGAGGATCTCAGTCTGGTTGACGAGCAGGGAAATGTCTTTAATGAAGATTTGAAAAGCCCAGTGATCTTAAAGACAACAGCAGCCCTATCCTATGAGGACCACACGGAGCTGGTCACAGTACCAGTCCGGGTGGTCCCAAGAGATACCGGCAGCAAAGAATCAAAGCTGGCGGGTACAAAAAAAGAACTGCAGAGGATCGAGAGAGAAAATGCTGAAAAGCAGAGTTTCACCATTCCCTCCAGAGTCAAAGGAAGCCGTGTGGAGGATGGGGAAAAGATCCAGAGCCGGCTTCCAGTGTTGGTAATAATGGGAATTCTTTTTCTGGGGCTTTTGTGGTACACAGAAGAGGAGAGGCAGAAACAGAAACGGGCAAAAGCTATAAAGGAGACAAAGGATGAATATCCGCTGATCATAAGCCGGCTGGTTTTGCTGCTGGGAGCTGGAATGACAATACAGGGGGCGGTTCATTCAATCGCCGCCTCTTATGACCAAAAACATCCTAAGTTTGTATACAGGCAGTTTTATGAGGCAGATAAAAAGATCGCTCTGGGAGCGTCTCAGACACAGGTTCTTAAGGAATTGGGAAATAGTATACAGATGCCTTGTTATAAAAAACTGGCAGTCCTTATGGCCCAGAGCCTGGTCCGGGGATCCAGGGATCTTCTGGAACGCCTGGAGGAGGAAGAGACAGCGGCATTTGCAGAACGGAAGGAAACGGCCAGACGAAAAGGTGAGGAGGCAAGTACAAAGCTTCTGATGCCTATGATCCTGATGTTGGTGGTGATTCTGACCCTCCTAATGGTGCCGGCATTTTTATCATTTTCATAGGACGAATCATAGAAAAAACAGAAAGGAGTTTAACCGATGAATAAGTTTATCAGAGATGAGTCAGGGATGGGTGTTGTTGAAGTCATTTTGATCATCGTGGTGCTCATAGGATTAGTAATTATTTTCCAGACACAGATAAAAAAAGTTGTACAGAACATATTTAAGACGATCACGTCCAAAACAGGACAGGTTCAATGAGACTGAATCAGAGAGGGAGTGTGACAGTGTATGTGAGCCTGCTGTTTCTCATATTTCTCCTGCTGTTGAGCATGTGTCTGGAAGGAGCCTATCTTTATCTGGGAAAAGGCAAGGCCGAGGGAGCCTATCTGGCATCCCTGTCCAGTGCCAGGGGAAATTATCAAAAAGAGCTGGAACAAAAGTATCATCTGTTTGGTTTGGATGTACGGTACGGAGCTCAGTTGGATACATGGATCGGTGAAACATTAAACTATGATCTGACGGCGGGAAGGGATCCCTTTTCCTTTCAGGCGGGACCGATACAGATAAGCAAAAAGATTTCTCTGGCAGACAGGCAAGGAGAGATACTGAAAAAACAGATAGAGGACTTTATGAAGTATGATATCGGCAAGGCGGGGATCAATGCCTTAAAAGAATATGTACTGAAGCTGCCGGAGAGAGAAGATACCTCTCAGGCAAAAGGCATTCTTGATCAGGCAGACCAACAGGACAGTGAGGATAATAAAAAGTCATCAGACACAGGGAAGCAAGAAGATACAAAGACCGTAAAGAAAGCCAAGGATCCAAGAAAGGGACTGGCAAGGCTTCTGAGGGAGGGAGCTGTATCCATTATTTTAGGCGGAGATGCGGAGGTATCAGAAAAGGAGATTTCTGTTGTTTATGGACACGAAAGCAGAGAAAAAGAAAAGAAGCTTAATTTCTTTCGTGCCGGGTCAGTGAGTGAGACTTTAGATGAACAGGTAAAGGATACAGCCCAGACAGGTATGAAAACGGAACTTATGTCCATAGCCTATGCATCCAAGTACTTTCACAGCTACACATCAAAAGAAAAGAAGAAAGGATTACAATATGAAATAGAATATCTGATCGCTGGAAAATCCTCTGAAAAAGAAAACTTGGGCGCAGTCTTTTCTAAACTTTTACTCCTGCGTTTTCTTCCAAACCTGATTTATGTGCAGAAGGATCCATCCAAACAGGCAGAGGCGGAAGCATTGGCCGCTTCGGTGCTGGGGATCACAGGGCTGGTTCCTGCAGTTAAACTGGCGAAGGAGCTTCTGCTCGCTGCGCTTGCTTACGGAGAATCTGTGACAGATATAAGGAATCTTACAGAGGGAAGAAAGGTTCCAGTCTGGAAGTCAAAGGACACGTGGCAGATGGAGTTTGCCGGTCTGGCGTCGCTGTCCGCTAAGAGGAGGCCTGTAAAAAAAGGGCTGTCATACTCTGATTATCTGTGTCTGCTCTTGATGATTCAGACAAAAAAGCAGGAGAAGTATCTGAGAATGATGGATCTTATAGAAGCCAATATCAAATTGGAGGTGCCGGAATTCTCGTTGAGTTCATGTTATGTTTCCTTTCAGGCAGAGACAGAAATGATGCTGAAGCCCCTTCATTTTGGAGGTGTCAGTCTCCCGGTAAAAAACAGGTATCAGTGGAAACTAAAAGAACTATCGGAATATTAAATAAGAATGAGAGGGGGAGAGCAGAGATGTTCTTGGATTGTATAAAAAAACATTTCTCCAAGCCAACAGCCAACAATATAAGATTATCAATTGAATACAGACAATCTGACAGGACATCTCTGCTCTCCTCCTCTGAGGGCAGCATGACACTGGAGGCATGTATCCTTGTCCCTATTTTCCTGTTCTTGTTCCTGGCGTTAGCCTCTGTGGGCGAAACCTTGTGGATTCATGGGCAGGTATATCACGGAGTATCCGAGGCGGCAAAGGAAGAAGCTGTATATGAATATCTGCTGCAGAAGAAAAAGACACAGTCTGTAAGGCCTGTGATTCTTAAGCAAAAGTTTCTGTCTGCTGTAAACCAAAGCGCGCTAAACCGTTCATCTCTTATTGGAGGTGCACAGGGGGTATTGTTCTCAGGCTCACGGTTTGAAAAGGATCAGGATATCTATGAGATCACAGCCCGGTACAGGATTACCTTTCGGCTGCCTTTCCTTCCTGCATTTTCAGGAGATTACCAGCAGAAGATAAGACAGAAAGCCATGACCGGCTATGTGCATACACAAAAGGAGTCGGGGGATGGGCAGGTGTATGTGACACCTTATGAGAGTGTATATCACAAAGATGTGAACTGTACGCATCTTTTACTTTCTATCGAACAGGACTCTGATGTGGAGAAATATCTGGAGAACAAAACAAAATATAGGGAATGTGAACGCTGCACTAAATATCATAAGGGTAAAGTATCAGTAGTGTTTGTTGCCAGGGAGGGGGATGCGTACCATACAGATTTAAGCTGCAGCGGACTGACAAGAACAATCAGAAAGATAAAGAAAAGCGAAGCGGAGGGAATGAAGCCATGCGAAAGATGCGGGAGGTAGATGGTTATATTACACTGGAGGCAAGTCTTTTGATACCGTTGATCTGTTTTATGCTCGTGCTGCTCAACTCCTTTTTCTTTTATATTATGGACCTGGGTATCACGTCAGGAATGGCAAAGGAGGTAGGTCTCTGCTCCATGGATGGAAACAGGGAGCGCAAACTTACAGCAGATCTGAATAAGAAGATCATGATGGGCAAAGTAAGCTCCGTAAAGGTATCTGAATCAGAAGACAAAAGGAGTATCACGGCACAGGCTCAGGTTAAGGTCCCAGTGTTGGGAAGCGTGGACTTATTTGGCCTGCATGTATTCCGCATAAAAGAACAGCAGGGATTTATGCTTCCGAAAGAAGCAGATAAGATCAGGAGGTGGAGCTTGATTGAATGAACAGTGGATCCGGGAGGGATTTGACCATTATTATGTGGTATCAAAGACAGAGGGAGAAGTCTTTGAAGAACAGGTACTTCTGTCTCATATGATCCACGGAATCCTGCCCTGTGAAGTGCGGCGGATCGAGGAAGAGGAAGCGTATTATTTTAATCTTTCTTCTTCTAATCTGTATATAGATCAGATTGGGAAGCTGGATGCCAAAAGGTTTTTTAAGGAGTTGATCTGTACAATAGAAGAAGCGCAGGATTATCTGCTGAATCCAGATCACTTGATCCTGACAGCCAGGCAAGTATATGTGAGAGAAGGAAGACCGGCACTTTGTTACGTGCCGGGTTACGGAGAGGATATCGCACAGCAGCTGAAAGAGTTTGTACAGTCCTGTACAGAACAGCTGGACTACAGAAACCGGGACCAGATCACATTTTTTTATGAACTGCATAACAGGTTGAGAAAGGGGCCTATAACTCTTGAAGAATTAAAGGAATTTGTGGACCCTCCAAAAATATCAGACGTAATGGAGAAGGAACCTTCTGTGAAAACGGAGACCATGGAATGTCAGGTACCAGTGGAGTTGTCACGGGTAAAATGTAGAAAGATAAGCTGTCCTGTTTTATTGTATATTCCGCTGCTTTCTTCGATGGCTTACTTTTCAGTCAGGGCGTGGAATGAAGGGATGACATTTCCAAATTTTAGAGGAATATTGACAGGGGCAGTCCTTTTGGCGGTAAATACCGGTTGTCTTTTGGCGGTGGCCAGAAAAAAGAAAAAGAATGTACAGACATGGGAGGAAGAAAAGGATCCTTCTGTGGGCCGGACAGAATTGTTCAGTGATGAAACTGTTCTGTTGGTTCCGGACAGGATGCCGATGCTTAGGTTATCCGGACAGAATGGTCCTGGAATTCCGGTAGAAGGCAGAGAATTTACAGTGGGTAGGCAGAAAGAGGGTGTGGACTTGTGCCTGTCCCAGCCCGGAGTCAGCAGGCGTCATTTTCAGATCCTTACGGATGGGGACGGGTATCTGATCCGGGACCTGGGCTCTAAGAATGGGACATTTGTAAATGGTGAAAGGGTTTGGAAAGAATCGGTGCTCCAAGGCGGAGATGAAATAAAAGCCGGTACAGAACAATTAGAATTTATGGTATAATTCCAATAGGATTGAAAAGGCTTTCTATTGGAGGAAATGTCATGTATCAAAGAATCTTAAATCTATTGAATATCAGGGGATACCAGAAACAGATGACTCCTCTGGGCCCATGCTATATAAAAGAAGAGATGGGAAGAAAAAAAGGGGTGTTCATGACCTATGAGCACAAGCCCGACGGAACTATGTATACGCAGGAAGAAGCCAGTCTGCTGGACGAAAAGTTGAAGCGGTATATTGGACCTAATGCCTCAGTGCTTGTGCTGATTCTGTCTGACAAGGGAAGATCTACATGGACCGACCCGGACAGGGCTTTTGAGGAACTGTATGACCCGGTATGTTTGATACTGTCAGCCGCAGGAAAAGATGAGGAGCAGTCCGACACATCCGGAGGGATCCGTTTCAGAAAACTGGGAGAATATAAGGCTACAGCGGTTATTCTGGCTATTAATATTTTTATGTATTTGTGGACACTGGCCAGCCAAGAGATCTTTAACTGGGGAGCGCTCACATGGATGCACGCACTCCAGCAGGGAGAGTTTTACCGCCTTGTTACCAGCAACTTTCTGCACAACGGATTTGATCATCTGTTTAACAACATGATTGTCTTCCTTCTCGTGGGAAGCCGGCTGGAGCCTATATTCGGCACAGGACGGTATGTGGCTTTATACTTGGGAGCCGGTATATCCGGGAGTATCGTATCTGCCGCCTACTACATGCATACCGGAGAAATGGTAGCCTCTGTCGGCGCGTCAGGAGCAATTTTCGGCCTCATCGGGGCTATGCTGTGGATACTGGTCAAAAACAGGGGATACCAGAAGGAGTTCTATGGAGGGGGCGTTGTGCTGATGATTGCAGGAAGCCTGTATCATGGTTTCTCCACAATGGGAATTGACAACGCAGCCCATATCGGGGGCTGCATTGGAGGATTCCTCCTGGCTATTTTGCTGTATCGGCAAGACCGGGGAAAATAAGCGTAAACGTGGTGCCCTGGTTTAGGGCGGAATCCATGTGGATAGAGATATCCAGATCCTTGGCAATCTCGCTGACCACAGACAGTCCGATACCGTTACCTTTCGGCTCAAAGGATACACCCCGGTAAAAGGCACGCGCCTGCTGTTCCTTCGTCATACCGATTCCCGTGTCGGAGAGGCTGCAGACAATAAAACTGCCTTCACGGCTTACATGGACAGAAATCAGAGGCTCTCTTGCAGTCTCTTTTTTTCTGTTGATCGCATTGACGCCGTTGGAGATCAGATTGTTAAAGATTTGAAGGAACTTGGTCTTGGAACCCTTGATATAATAGGGGCAAGAATCCTCTGCCTGGACGGAAAACCTGATTCCGTGCTCCTTCAGTTTGGAACTCCAGGAATATTTGATTTCCTCCAGCAGAGAGGTGAGGTCTACAGGTTCCAGGGCAGCAGAAGCATCTGACGCCGGAGTGAGCATATGGCGGACCATGTCAAACACAGAAGAAAAATCATCTTTGATGCCAGACCAGTGAAGATCTGCAAGAAGCTCCGGGTGGGTTTGTTCTATGTACTGAAGCTGGCTGTAGATTAAAGTCAGAGAGTTTTTCAATTCATGGGAAAATGTTGTCAATTCATTTTGATTCTTCATAATCACTCTTCTTTCTATTACAAATTTCATGCAACGACAACTATAAGTTTATATGGGAGCTTGTGTAAAAGGCAACGGAAAACAGGGGCAAAAGTTCGACGATTTTTTTCCTTTTCCATTTTCAGAGGTTATGATACAATAAGGAAATGATGCAGGAGGAAAGAATATGTCATATATGGCTTTATATCGAAAGTTCCGGCCGTCGACCTTTGATGAGGTCAAGGGACAGGATCATATCGTCACAACGCTGAAGAATCAGCTGGAAGCCGGACGTATCGGCCATGCCTATCTGTTCTGTGGAACCAGAGGGACCGGTAAAACGTCGGTTGCAAAGCTGCTCGCCAAGGCAGTGAACTGTGAGCACCCGGTGAATGGAAATCCATGCGGAGAATGTGAAAGCTGCCAGGAGATCCAGGAAGGCAGTTCCATGAACGTGATGGAGATTGACGCGGCGTCCAACAACGGCGTGGACAATATCCGTGATATCAAGGAACAGGTGCAGTATTCCCCGGCTTCTGGAAAATATAAAGTGTTTATTATTGATGAGGTGCATATGCTTTCCATGGGGGCATTTAATGCCCTGCTTAAGACTTTGGAGGAGCCGCCGGAGTATGTGATCTTTATCCTGGCCACAACAGAGGTTCACAAGATCCCGATCACGATCTTGTCCCGGTGCCAGAGATATGATTTTCACCGGATAACGGCTGATATCATTGCTGATCGGCTTATGGAACTGATGTCGGAAGAGCAGGTGGAGACAGAAGAAAAAGCCCTGAGATATGTGGCCCGGATGGCAGATGGATCCATGCGTGACGCCTTGAGTCTTCTGGACCAGTGCATTGCATTTTATCTGGGGAAAAAGCTCACTTATGAAAATGTCCTGGAGGTTCTTGGCACTGTGGATATCAGTGTCTATGCAGAGCTGCTGGACTGTATACTTGCAAATGATGTGACCGGGGTCATTGGGATCATAGGCAGGATTGTAGAGCAGGGAAGAGAACTCACCCAGTTTATCACCGACTTCATATGGTATTTGAGAAATCTGCTCCTGGCAGGCAAGGGTGACGCATCCATGGAAGCACTGGAGATCTCTTCGGAACAGCTGGGATTGATGCAGCAGAAAGCGGCCCAGGTCAATGAAGAGACTGTAATCCGGTATATCCGTATCTTGTCAGAATTACTGAACCAGATCCGGTTTGCAACATCCAGAAGGGTACTGGTGGAGGTGGCCATGATCAAAATGTGCCGTCCCCAGATGGAGACAGATATGACCAGTATTCTGGAACGGATGCGTATGATGGAAGAATCACTGGAGAAGATAAAGACCCAGGGAGTTACTTTGTCGGCACAGCCTCCGGCTGAGAAGTCCGAACCAAACCCTCAGAAAGCAGAGAAAACACCAGAGCAGATACTGGATGAAAGGCTTCCGAAGGCGAGAGCCCAGGAACTTAAGGAGATCATCAAACATTGGAAGCAGGTAAAGCTTGCCCAGCCTCCGATGATAAAGAATCTGCTGTCCAAGGGTATTCTGACCGCGGATGAATCCACAGAGGTACTGAGACTCATGTTTAAGCCTGAGGGCAGCATGAATATGGGGAAGGACTACTTCCAGAGACACCCGGAAAAGATTGAGGTTCTTGAAACGGAGCTTGCTCAGAGATCGGGGTTCCAGGTAAAGATTGAGATCGGAGAACTGGAGTCCGTGAAAAACGAGGACACCATTAATTTGGATTGCATTCACATGGATGTGACGATAGAAGAATAAAAAGATATTTATTTCAGGAGGTATAAGAGATGGCAAAAAGAGGCGGATTTCCGGGTATGGGCGGAAATATGAACAATCTGATGAAGCAGGCACAGAAGATGCAGAAGCAGATGGAAGAAACTACAAAAGAACTTGAGGAGACCACATATGAGGCAACTGCCGGAGGCGGAGTTGTAAAGGTAGTGGTATCCGGTAAAAAAGAAGTTGTAGGTGTGAGCCTGGACGAGGAAGTAGTTGATCCGGACGATATTGAAATGCTGGAAGACCTGATCGTGGCGGCTACCAACGAGGCACTCCGCAAGATGGAGGAGGACTCACAGAGCAAGATGGGGAAAATCACTGGAGGACTTGGCGGAGGACTCGGAGGCGGATTCCCGTTTTAAGGATGGATAATTGATATGGATTATTACAGCAGTCAGATCACAAAATTGATTGAGGAACTGGGGAAGCTTCCGGGTATCGGACCTAAATCGGCCGGGAGGCTTGCTTTCCACATTATTAATATGCCGCATGACCAGGTGAAACATTTGTCTGAGAGTATTTTAGATGCTAAGGAAAATGTTCATTACTGCAGAGAATGCTGCACCCTGACAGATCAGGACATCTGTCCTATCTGTTCCAGCAGCAAGCGGGATCACAGTACGATCATGGTAGTGGAGAGTACAAGGGATCTGATGGCCTATGAAAAAACAGGAAAATATGAGGGTATTTACCACGTTCTGCACGGAGCCATTTCTCCGATGCTTGGAATCGGGCCTTCAGACATCCGGCTGAAAGAACTGATGGCCAGACTTCAGGGGGATGTAAAAGAGCTGATTATTGCTACCAACTCAAGCCTTGAAGGAGAGACCACGGCAATGTATATAAGCAAGCTTGTGAAGCCGACCGGCATCAAAGTAAGCAAAATTGCCAGCGGAGTACCAGTGGGCGGAGATTTGGAATATATTGATGAGGTTACCCTTCTTCGGGCACTGGAAGGAAGAACTGAATTATGAAAGGAAAAAGAGCAGCCGGGCAGGCTGCTCTTTTTCTGTAAGTAACTTTAAAACTTTAAAACAATAAGGAGAGGATTTTCATCCTCAAGAGGGGTAGGATTTGAAAGTATTTAAAAATGTTTAACTACTTTACATTTCTTATTCTACTGAATAAATGTGAACAAATCGTGAACAAACTGTGGATAAAGTGAAAAATGAAGGTAAAGTTTTCAGAATATTTAGAATAAAATAAGAAGAAAACAAAAAACACTGTATACATATTTAAATTGCTTGACAATATCGGCGTTGTTTTTTATAATAAAACCATAAAGAGGAACGAGTTAACGGATTTCTTAAAAGAGTCGATGGGAGGCGATATTGTTTGGATATTATGTCGCAAGACATAGAAGACATTCTATATACAATAAGTAATAAATTTCATACAGTGAGCCTTCAGAATATAGGATAAGTTGTCCAGTATAGATTTTATACAAAGATCGGAGAGACAGGACAGGTAGAGCGTCAATCGAAGAATCAGTTGTATATAGAAGAGAACGGAATAAAAAGAAATGAAAGATCAAGAAGTTTGATATGTGAGTCGCAAAGACTCAGAGTTCGGATTGATTGAGAGATTGAAGGGAATACAGAAGTTGTGTATGGCATGTATGAAATAGGGCGTTTCGAATAAAAGCCTCCGGTTAATTACAATTAAATATTTAAAAGGTGAGTCGCAAAGACTCACCTTTTTTTGTTGCGCGAATACTATAGTAATAATTTCACACTTCATTTTTGGATTCTTGAAAAAGGCCTATAAATAAGATACAATACAAACCAAAGGAGATGAAAATTATGAAGAAACAGGATTGTATATTTTGCAAGATCATAAGCGGGGAAATACCCTCAGCCACAATTTATGAGAACTCGAAGTTTAAGGTGATCATGGATATTGCTCCGGCCAACAAGGGGCATGTGCTGATCCTGCCAAAAGAACATTTTGATAATATCTACGATATAGACACTGCAACTGCCGGGCAGCTGTTTGAACTTGCAGCTTTGGTGGCAAGGGCGTTAAAGACAGTGCTTGACTGTGACGGAATGAATATTCTACAGAACAATGGAACTGTGGCAGGCCAGACTGTTTTCCATTTTCATATGCATATCATCCCGAGATATGAAGGGGATACCGTGAGTATGGGATGGAAAGAACTCAGCTATGGGGACGGAGAGATGGAACAGCTCAGGGAAGCAATCAGGAAAGAACTCTAGGAGGCGGCATGTCAAAGATATCTTGGAAGCCGGGCAACATGATCTATCCGCTGCCTGCAGTTATGGTAAGCTGCGGATTGGAAGGAGAGCCGGACAACATCATCACTGTGGCATGGACTGGAACCATCTGCACGAACCCGCCGATGACCTATATTTCTCTGAGACCAGAGAGGCACTCCTACCACATAATTGAAAAAAGCGGTGAGTTTGTCATCAACCTGACAACCAAAGAGCTCGCCAGGGCCACAGACTTCTGTGGTGTGCGTTCTGGAAGAGATCTGGATAAGTTTAAAGAAATGGGCCTCACAAAGGAATATGGTCATCTTTCACATGCACCCTGCATAAAAGAAAGCCCGGTGAATATTGAGTGCCGGGTTGAGGAGATTTCTCCCCTAGGATCTCATCATATGTTTACGGCGCGTGTGGTTAATATCATGGTGGACGATAATTATATGGAAGAAAACGGACGGTTTGCCCTTGAAAAAACCAATCCTCTGATCTATTCCCATGGAGGATATTTTGAGACGGGAAAACAGATCGGAACTTTTGGATACTCCGTGAAGAAGAAAAAAAGGAAGAATAGAAATGATAAGCCAAAAAGGAAATAACTACATTTTAATCGGGATGCCGGGGGCTGGCAAAAGCACGATCGGGGTTTTGCTGGCTAAGTCATTAGGGGCTGAATTTATTGATACAGACCTGGTCATCCAGCAGAAGACAGGAAAGCTCCTGAAGGATATTATCAGTGAGGAAGGAAATGAGACATTCAAACAGATCGAGGAGGATGTCAATGCGTCAGTTGAAGCTGAGAACTCCGTGATCGCCCCCGGGGGAAGCGCCATCTACAGCCAAAGAGCGATGGATCACTTTAAGCAGATCGGTACCGTCATTTACCTGCAACTGAAGTTTGACACAGTGGCTGAGCGGCTCGGCGATCTGGCAGACAGGGGTGTAGTGCTGGACAACGGCCAGACCCTTTGTGATTTATACCATGAAAGAATACCTCTCTATGAAAAATATGCAGACATTACGGTTGATACCGATGATTTAAAGATTGGGGAAGCCTTAGAAAAAGTGTTGGAAAACTTAATATAGTGTGATATACTGATAAATATGCGAGTAAGCGGCATGGAACTTCTGGACTTATGCCAGGGTATTTTGTGCCTGCCTGAGGGTATGTATTGAAAAAGATACGCTTATTTTTTAGCAGAATGGATAGATTATTGATAGAGAATGAATGATTCGATTGATTGAATAGAGTTTTATATAGAGGTGTATGATGGAACAATATATCATTAAAGGCGGAAACCCACTGGTAGGAGAAGTTGTTATCGGAGGCGCGAAGAATGCTGCCCTGCCTATCTTAGCAGCAGCAGTTATGACGGATGGAACGTGTGCTATTGAAAATATGCCGGACGTTAGGGATACAAATGTTTTGCTCCAGGCGATGGAAGGCATCGGAGCAACAGTAAAAAGATCAGGAAAACATGAAGTGGTGATCAGCGGAAGCGGCATGAATGCGGATTGCGATGTAGATAACGAATATATCAGAAAGATCAGAGCATCTTACTATCTGATCGGTGCTCTTTTAGGAAAGTATAAAAGGGCGAGAGTAGCTCTCCCAGGAGGCTGTGAGATAGGCAGCAGGCCCATTGACCAGCATATCAAGGGCTTTAAGGCGTTAGGCGCCAGGATTGAGATTGAAAATGGTATGATCACGGCCACTGCAGATGAACTGATCGGCTGCCACATTTATATGGATGTGGTATCTGTCGGTGCGACCATTAATGTTATGATGGCGGCAGCTTTGGCTAAGGGCAATACAACGATTGAAAATGTGGCAAAAGAGCCGCATGTTGTTGACGTTGCCAATTTTCTGAACAGTATGGGTGCCAGCATCCGCGGAGCAGGTACGGATGTGATTAAGATCAAGGGTGTGGAGAAACTCGGAAACTGTGAGTATTCCATTATTCCGGACCAGATCGAGGCGGGAACATTCATGACAGCGGCTGTTGCCACAAAAGGTGACATCACGATCAAAAATGTCATTCCCAAGCATCTGGAAGCCATCAGCGCAAAACTCGAAGAGATCGGAGCGCAGGTGGATGAATTTGATGACGCAGTCAGAGTCGTAGCCACCAAACGGCTGGATTCAACCCAGATTAAGACCCTGCCTTATCCAGGATTCCCGACAGATATGCAGCCTCAGATGGCCGTGTCATTAGCTCTGTCTAACGGGACCAGTATTGTTTCAGAGAGTATTTTTGAAAACCGTTTCCGCTATGTGGATGAGCTGACCAAGATGGGAGCCAGGATCCAGGTGGACGGAAGAACAGCCATCATCACCGGAGTTAATCTATTTACCGGTGCAGATGTTTCAGCACCCGATCTGCGTGCAGGGGCAGCCCTGGTCATTGCGGGTCTTGCGGCTGACGGATACACTACAGTCAGCGATATCGGCTATATTTACCGTGGATATGAAGGTTTTGAGAAGAAGATCCAGAACCTCGGCGGAGATATCAAACTGGTGAACGATGAGAAGGAAATCGCCAGATTTAAGCTGCGTATCGTATAAATTAAGGGGGAATTGCCGGTGCGACAATACCTGAAAAACGAAGTGTTTAAGATATCCAAATGGATAGAGTTTTATTTATCAGCCCTGATTACCATTGCGGTTATCGGCGGCGGAGTGTGGATGATCAAGGATCTGATCGCCATTTTATCAGGCAATCCAGAGTCTGATGCGATTTATCAGTTTGTACTCAATGTGTTTAACCTTGTGATCTGCGTGGAGTTCATCAAGATGCTGTGTAAGCACACGGCTTCTACACTGGTGGAGGTCCTGATGTTCGCCATAGCCAGACAGATGATTGCACAGCACACAAGTCCGATGGAAAACCTGCTCTGTATTTTTTCTATAGCGGTTCTCTTTATTATAAGGAAGTATTTCCTGGACCGTCTTGAGGATATTGACAAGACCGTATTTTTGCCGAATCAGAAGATTGCAAAGGTGAATGAACTGGTACATGTGAATATTCCGGAGGAATATAAGGGTGAGTCAATCGGAGAAGCGGTGCTCAAGGGCATTGATCTGGAAAATGAAGAAGTAACATGTGGGCATTGCTATTATTTCCCTGGCGGAGCGCTCCGCGTATCCAAAGTTGTCGCAGGACAGGTGAAGGAAGTGGAAGTTATCCGCAGCAGAAATGTAAACATTATGCCGAACTTATGATGTTAAATTGAAGTAGGTCCGACCAGTTCGGGCCTTTTTCGATACATATGAATATCTTTAGAAGCGAAAGGAGCATTTATGGAAAAAATACTATTCACATCAGAATCTGTCACTGAAGGACATCCGGACAAGGTCTGCGACCAGATTTCAGATGCCATTTTAGATGAACTTTTAAAACAAGACCCGATGAGCCGGGTAGCGTGTGAAACCTGTACCACCACAGGGCTTGTGATGGTTATGGGTGAGATCACGACCAACGCTTACGTGGACATTCAAAAGGTTGTGCGCCAGACACTTACAGATATCGGTTATACAAGGGCAAAGTACGGGTTTGATGCCAGCACCTGTGGTGTTATCACTGCCATTGATGAACAGTCCAAGGATATTGCGCTCGGTGTGGACAAGGCATTGGAGGCAAAAGAATCTGACATGTCAGATGAAGAACTGGATGCCATTGGGGCAGGAGATCAGGGAATGATGTTCGGTTTTGCCACAAATGAGACTGAAGAATACATGCCGTATCCAATTTCCCTTGCCCATAAGCTGTCAAAGCGGCTTACGCAGGTGCGTAAAGAAGGGATACTTCCTTATTTAAGACCGGACGGTAAGACCCAGGTCAGCGTGGAATACGATGAGAACGGAAAACCGCTCCGCCTGGAGGCAGTTGTACTGTCCGCGCAGCATGATCCTGAAGTGGAACAAGACCAGATTCATGAGGACGTCAAGAGAGAGATTTTTGATAAGGTGCTGCCGGCAGAGATGGTAGACGAACATACGAAGTTCTTCATCAATCCTACCGGACGTTTTGTCATAGGAGGCCCTCAGGGAGACGCGGGGCTTACAGGAAGAAAGATCATCGTGGATACTTACGGTGGATATGCAAGGCACGGCGGGGGAGCGTTCTCCGGCAAGGACTGTACAAAGGTAGACCGGTCTGCAGCATATGCGGCGCGTTATGTGGCAAAAAATATCGTGGCTGCCGGGCTGGCAGATAAGTGTGAGATCCAGCTGTCCTATGCCATCGGAGTGGCACACCCTACTTCCATCAATGTGGATACTTTCGGAACAGGAAAAATATCAAGCGAAGCTCTTGTGGAGCTGATCAGAAAGAACTTCGACTTAAGACCGGCAGGAATCATCAAGATGCTCGATCTGAGAAGACCGATCTACCGTCAGACATCCAACTATGGACATTTCGGAAGAAACGATCTGGATCTTCCGTGGGAACGCCTGGACAAGGTCGATATATTGAAAGAACAAGCTCAATAAAAGGACGGTGTCATGACATACGATCTGGTATTTAAAAATGGAACAATTGTAGACGTCAAAAAAAAGACTTGCTTTCAGGCAGATCTGGCCGTATCAGATGGGAAGATCGCCGCAGTCGGGGATTTCACCGGAGAAAAGGAGATCGACTGCACGGCAAAAGTGCTATGCCCGGGATTTATCGATGCCCATGTGCACATAGAGTCCAGCATGGCGGCACCGTGTGAGTTTGCCAATGCAATCCTTCCCCACGGGACGACAACCGTGATCGCAGATCCACATGAGATGGTCAATGTCAGCGGAAATGAAGCTGTGAGATATCTTCTGGGTGCCACCGAAAATCTTCCCGTTTCGGTCTATGTGATGCTTCCGTCATCAATTCCTTCCACTCCGTTTGAAACTAATGGGGCAGATTTCACGTCTAAAGATATGGAGACGTGGATTGGACATCCAAGAGTGCTCGGCCTGGGAGAGGTCATGTGTTATCCGGATGTCCTGGCTGGAAGTAAGGAGATCATGGATAAGATCGCTCTCTGTAAGGATAAGGTCATAGACGGCCATGCACCGGGACTGACAGGTGAAGATCTGAGAAGGTATATAGAAGCGGGAGTCATGACAGACCACGAATGTACATCATTTGCGGAGGCAGAAGAAAAATGGAAAGCCGGCATGAAGATTCTGATCAGAGAGGGCAGTGCGGCCAGAAATGTGGAGGCCATTGTGACGGGCTTGGTTGAAAAAGGTCTCAGCACAGAAGAATTCCTCTTTTGTACGGACGACAAGCATCTGGACACCATTGAGCAGGAAGGCCATATCAGCTTTAATGTGAAGAAAAGCATCCGGCTGGGCCTGAAGCCAGAGGAGGCCATAGCTATGGCAACCTGGAATACTGCACAGACCTACGGACTCCAAAACATCGGATGCCTGGAAAAGGGGTATGACGCTGATATCGTCGCATTAGATTCCCTGGAGGATTTCAACGTTCTCCAGGTCTATAAAAAAGGTGTCTCTTCACAGGAGATGCTTTCAGAGGGGAAAGAAGCGGATACGGATTACGGGGCCATGCTTCACACAGTGAATGTAAAGCCGTTTCAAAAGAATCAGCTTTTGCTGCGCACACAGGGGAAGGTACCTGTCATAGGGCTGGTACCGGGACAGATTATTACAAAGTATCTGATGGAACAGGTTCCGTCAGAGAATGGGCTGTTTCAGCCAGATTCTGTGTATTCTAAGCTGTGCGTGTTTGAACGCCACCGGGGAACCGGGAATATTACAGCTGCACCGTTAAAAGGATACGGTATCACTGGAGGAGCCATTGCCACCTCGGTAGCCCACGACTCGCACAATATCATAGCGGCGGGAGACAGTGATGAGGATATCATCAAAGCAGTGGAAATCATTCAGGATATGCAGGGGGGCTATGCGCTGGTGAGAAATGGTGAAGAGGCGGGAAGGCTTCCGCTTCCCATTGCAGGACTTATGAGCACATGGCCGGCAAAAAGAATACAGGAGCGGATTGACGCTATGGTACAGACAGCAAGAATGATGAACATATCAGAGGATTGTGATCCGTTTATTACACTGTCCTTTATGGCGCTTCCGGTGATTCCGGAACTCCGCCTTACGGACAAAGGGTTAGTCGATGTAAGTAACTATCAGATCATAAAGGACAAAGGAGAATAGAATGAGCAGAAGAAGGAGAACAAGAAGGAGATGGAATAAAGCCGGAATCGCTGTATGGATTGCTTTGGCAGTAGTAATCGCTGCGGGAGGCCTCTGGTTTATCCGCTCTGGAAAGACAAATTACACAAGTGTAAATGACGGAATCGGGGAGATGACAGCTAAGGCTAATGAAGGCCTGATGGATAAGGGTACAGGAGAAGAATTAAAAGAATCTCTGTATGTGCCTAGAAAAATTGACAAGGCGAAAAAGCTGATCGCTTTTTCTTTCGATGACGGACCGGCCAGGGAAAACACAGACAGGATCGTTAAAGCTTTGGATAAAAACGATGCCAGGGCAACTTTCTTCATGCTGGGGCAGAATGCAAAGCTATACCCAGAACTGGTGAAAGAAGTCATGGATTCCGGAAATGAAGTGGCAGGACATTCATGGAACCATCCTCAGCTTACGAGGATCGGAGCTTCTGGGGTTCAGCTCCAGATGGAGAAGATGAACGGCGCCATTTCTAAGGTGACTGGATCCGATGTGGGACTGCTACGGCCACCGTATGGTGCCATCAACGATACTGTTAAGGCAACGGTAGACGCGCCTTTGATCTTGTGGAGCATTGACACATTGGATTGGAAAACTTTGAATACCAATGCCACAGTCAACACGATCTTAAAACAGGCCAAGGACGGGGATATTGTCCTGATGCATGATATTCATAAACCTTCTGTGGCGGCAGTGGAAAAGGTCCTGCCTCAGTTAAAAGCGAAAGGATTTGAAGTGTGCACAGTATCTGAACTGCTGGAGGCAAAAGGGATCAAGATAGGCAAGGGAGACGTAGTCATCAGCGCGAACCAGATCAACAAATATAAAAAATAGATTACATAATCAGTGATTCACCTGCTGTAGATGGTGATTCACATTGGAGTCATTGAAATTACCGGATGGAGTTTATATAATAAATGTAACCGGATGGAGCACATCCACGCGGAAGACAGACGGTGATTGCAGACGGCTGCAGGTGATTAGATATGAAGGGCAGAAGCCGGTTTACGGCTTTTGCCCTTGTTTTATTTCCTAGAGGGGCTGGGGAGATGAGGCGGACCCATCTGCTTTGCCCTGTCATGGGATGGAAAGGGGGCGGATATGAGTTTTGCTTTGGACAATGATATGGATTACATTCATTATTCAAGGGAGAGTATGGGAGAAAGCCATGCAGGTGCCAGATTTTATCATCTAGCCTGCGGGTATGCAAAATCTGCGGAATCGTGCAGAATCAGGTATTATCTGCTGTCAGGCATCTCCATCTGTCTGCCGCCTCTGATCCTGGTGGCCAATGCGTTCGGCGAGCTCATTTGGAAGGGACAGTATCCTGCATATGGCCGTGGCCGTGCTCTCAGGTCTGGCAACCATCGTGGGAGGTTTCCTCGCACTGGGAAAGTACCATGAAAACTGGATCAGCCGCAGAAGGTGTGTGGAGCTTCTGAAAGCAGAGGGAAACAAATACATAAACCATGTAGTCCCTTACAATGTAAAGAACCGGGATAACTTGTTTGTCCTGAACATGGAGAACATTGTCCTGAATGAGAACAAGACATGGACCAAAGGAGAGAACGGTCCGCAGGAGGAACAGAGAGAAAAAAAGGAGGATACAGAATGAAAAAAGCAGTGATTTCAGTGGGACACAGTATCTTAAAAAACGGCATGTGTACATCGGCCAGCGGCGTTGTCAATGAGTACCAGTACAACAAAAAGCTTGCACCTCTTGTGAAAGATTATCTGGAAAAGAACGGATGGACTGTAGATGTGATCGTATGTCCAGAAAAGAAATTTGCATCAAAGACAGAAGAGAAGTCTTATAAACTGCCATTGATCAATCAAGGTGGATATGACCTGGCAGTGGAACTGCATTTAAACGCCAGCGACGGGGCCGGACACGGTGCGGAAGTCTACTATAAGACAGAGACGGGGAAGGCATATGCGCAGAGAGTGCAGAAGAAACTGGCCACGGTGTTCCGGGACAGAGGCGCCAAAAAGGACGACCATCTGTATTTTCTGAATGGTACAAAACCGGCTGCTATCCTTGTGGAAAGCTTTTTCTGCGACAATAAGTCTGATTGTGAATGTGGAAAAGATATAAAAAAAGTGGCACAATTAATTGCGGACGGTATCGCCGGAAAATGAGTGTAACTTTCTATGGAAGTATTTACCCCCTGCCACAAAACCATTGATAATACAGACAGTTCTGTTAATATGAAAGAGAACTGTGTCGTACCGGAAGCTTCTCTTTTCAGTGCATAGAATGAGAGGAAAGTTTCACGGTGCAGGTGTATTCTTTTATTGCAGGAAGGAGATAGAAATGGAGTGGATTAAGAGACTGAACCAGGCGGTATCCTATATTGAGGAGCATTTATCGGAGGAGATAGACTATGAGGAACTTGCTAAGATCGCATGTTGTTCCACCTATCACTTTCAGAGAATGTTTTCCTACATTGCAGACGTGCCGCTTTCAGAGTATATCCGCAGGAGGCGGATGTCCATGGCAGCGGCGGATTTAAGCGGCGGAAAAGAAAAAGTCGTGGATATAGCCTTAAAGTACGGCTATGACTCACCCACAGCTTTTAACCGGGCGTTTCAGAGTATTCATCACGTTGCGCCTTCGGCGGCGAGAAAAAGCGGAATTATCTTAAAATCCTATCCTCCTATCAGTTTTCAGATCACAATAAAAGGAGATGTAGAGATGAATTACAGAATTGAGACAAAAGAAAGCTTTCGTATTATCGGAGTGTCAGCGCCGATGGACAAAGATGTGGAAAAAAACTTTCAGATAGTGCCGGGGCTGTGGACAAAAGCTGCGGCAGACGGAACCGTACAGAAACTGGTCTCCAAGATCGGAAAAGAACCGCAGGGGATCCTAGGGGTCAGCGCATGTGTGGGCAGCCTGGAGGATTGGAAATATCTCATAGCGGTTTCCAGTGAGGATCCGTTGGAAGAGGGATGGGACGAGTACACGGTGCCTGCAGCCACATGGGCTATATTTAAAGGGAAGGGCAGTATGCCAGGATCTATCCAGCAGCTGGAAAAAAGGATCGGCACTGAGTGGCTTCCCAACTCTGGATATGAATTCGGAGAGGCGCCTGACATTGAATTGTATCTGAACGCAGACCCTGAAAATGCAGAGTATGAGGTCTGGGTACCGGTAAAAAAGAAAAGTGAATAAGCAGTAAAAAGCCAGAAATCCGGAGAAAGATCAAAGACGATTCTTTCCCCGGATTTTTGTGATTGCAAAGATCTTAAACATATTAAAGGTCATCGATCAAAGCGGTGCTTTTTGCATATGCGGTACTCTTTGCCTCAAAAAAGTCGGTCTTAATCATGTTGGCATTGGAAAACTGGCTCACCCAGGACATAGATTCCGGTTCTTTTTCCCTGCCTGGATAAACAGGAGCAAAGCCGAGATTCTGGCACCTTAAGTTTCCAAGATACTGAATATATTCTGTCACCATTTCTTTTGAGAGCCCCTTAATGTCATTGCCGATCACATAGTGACCCCAGCGGATTTCCTGCTCACAGCCCTTTTTGATCATTTGGCGGTAAACCTTTATATGGCCGTCGTCAAATAAAGAGGGCTCTTCTTTTTTCAGTTCCAGCAGGATATTTTTAAACAGCCATAAATGGGTGTTCTCATCCCGGTTGATATACCGGATTTCCTGCACTGAACCAGGCATGCGGTGGTTCCTTCCCAGGTTATAAAAAAACATAAAGCCGCTGTAAAAATAAATTCCTTCCAGGATATAGTTGGCGATCAATGTCTTGACAAAGGACTCAGCATTTTTATATTCCTGAAATTCATTATAAAGATCTCCGATAAACTGGTTTCTCTCAAGCAGGTAAGGATCCTCCTTCCATTGGTACAGGACATGATCCCTCTCCTGAGGTTCACAGATTGTATCCAGCATATAGCTGTAACTCTGGCTGTGCACGGCCTCCTGAAATGTCTGGATAGATAAACATAGGTTTACCTCATTGGCGGTGATATATCCGCTGACGTTGGGAAGGTTGGCGGTCTGGATACTGTCTAAAAAAATGAGGAACGATAGGATTTTGTCATAGGCACGGCGTTCCGGTGCCGGAAGCTGTTTATAATCCTTCATGTCAGATCCCAGGTTGATTTCCTCAGGGATCCAGAAATTATTCATGGCCTGGCGGTACCAGCTGCTGACCCATGTATACTTCATATGGTTGAAATCATTCAGATTGGTTGTATTGCCGTTGATCATCCGGCGTTTTAAAACGTCGGTGTCCCCCTGGGGATTAAACAAAGGTCTTTTCATAAGTTCTGCCATTTCTTTTCTCTCTTTCTATGCTCATGAAGAACAAACTTCACAATCTTCCACCTCCAGGCTTTTGGAGCGCATGTAATAAATCGTCTTTACCCCCTGTTCCCAGGCCAGAATGTAAAGGTCCAGAACCTTACGGAAGGTGTATTCATTTGTTATATATAGATTCATACTCTGGGCCTGGTCAATGTGTCTTTGGCGGACTCCACACGCGCGCACCGTCCATGTCTGGTCGATATAATGGGCGTTTTTATAATACCAAAAGGTATCCATGGAAAGTTCAGGGGCCACTCTTGGGACAAGGCCGTATTTTTTTTCCTCTAAAAAGTACCGATTCATGACAGGATCCAGACCTGCTGTGGTTCCCGCAATGATACTTGTGCTGCTGGTAGGAGCTGCAGCAAGCAGATAACCGTTTCGCAGGCCGTGTTCCTGGATGCGGTCTTGAAGCTCTTTCCAGCGTCCGTTTACTAGATTTCTCTTTGAAAAATAAGCGCCTGTCTGCCAGTCACTTCCCTGATAGTACGGATAGCTTCCTTTTTCCTGCGCGATCCGGCTGCTGGCCTCCAGGGCGGCATAGTGGATATCGGAGAACACCTTTTCCGCAAATGTAAGATGGTCCTCGCTCTCCCACTGGATTTTATGTTTTGCCAGCATATGGTGGTATCCGCTGACACCCAGTCCCACGGGACGGTATCTTTTGCTGTTGATCTCAGCAAAAGGAACCGGAAAATAATTCAGGTCAATGACATTGTCAAGGGCCCTGACAGCGCTCTCAGTCACGTATGCCAGCTTGTCATAGTCCGTGACAGGCAGGTTGCCAAGTGAAAGGCTCGCCAGATTACACACCACAAAGTCACCGGGCTTGGTGACAGTCACTACGACCTCCTCGCCGTCAATGATCTGGATTTTCTGCTCCGTCTGTTCTGAGGCACTCATGTTCTGGGCAATCTCGGTACATAGATTGCTGCAGTAAATGATGCCTTTATGCTGGTTGGGATTTGCGCGGTTTACATGGTCTCTGTTGAAGGTAAACGGAGTCCCGGTTTCCGCGGCACTTTTTATGATCATACGGACGATCTCTTTTATAGGAATTACACGTTTTTTAATCCGTTCATCCCGGACACAGTCCAAATATTTTTCCGTCCATTCACTGCCCCAGCAATCTTCCAGAGAATATCCTTTTACGGTGAGGATCTCATGGGGACACATTAAATACCAATCTCCTTCTATATTATCCCGTGCCTGTTCCCAGAAATAATCGGGATAACACACTGCGGGGAAGACGTCATGTGCCTTCATGCGCTCATCTCCGTTGTTTGTTCTGAGATTTAAGAATTCCGGAAGATCCCTGTGCCACACATCAAGATAGACGGCCACGGCGCCCTGGCGCATTCCAAGCTGGTCCACCGCGACAGCAGTATCGTTTGCCAGACGGATCCAGCGGATCACACCTCCGGCGGCTCCCTGAAAGCCCCGGATAGAGCTTCCGCTGGCCCGTACCTTGCCGAAATAAAGCCCCATGCCGCCTCCGAACTTGCTGACTTTGGCAAAGCTGTCGATGCTTTTGTAGATGCCGTCCAGGCTGTCCGGCACAGTGTCAATGAAGCAGGAAGAGAGCTGATGATACGGTTTTCTGGCATTTGACAGGGTCGGTGTGGCCATGGTGACTTGTAAAAGACTCAGCATGTCATAAAAACGTTTCACCCAATGGGATCGATCCTTTGTCTCCTTCATAGCCAGGTGCATGGCAATTCCCATAAACATTTCCTGGGGTGTCTCCAGAGGGTTCCCCTGATGGTCACGTATTACGTACCGGTTAAGCAAAAGCTCCAGGCCTGAGTACTGAAACAGGTCATCTCTCTCGGGCCGGATCCAGGAAGAAAACAACTGGATATCTTCCTTAGAATAATGGCCTAAAATATACTCTCCGTATAAGTTTTGTTCCGTTAAAAATAAGATCTTTTCATAGAAGCTGTGAATGTGATACTCTTCCAAATGAATTTGAACCTGAAGTTCAAATTCAAGCATCTTGATCCGTGCCGCAATGTTCTCCCATTTGGGGGCTTCCTGGGAAGTGAGCTCTGCCGCGGCCTTCACAAGAAGCAGGAGTTTTTCCTGATCCCTGGTGCCTTGCTTTAGAAAGCTCTGGAATTTTTCATATAAAAGTTTAAGGCTGTATTCTTCCTGTGGGAACTCTTTTTGTATGGATGTAAGAAGTTCCATAACAGAAATTTCTTGTGAACGAAAGGCTCCGGATATCTTTTTTGTGAAATAGAAGGTGCCGTTAAGGTCCTTGGAAGTTTTCTTGTTTTTCATATTCATTGTTTCCCTTTCAACTATATGTAGGATGATAAAGCTATCTTAACACAAGATATTGAACTTGACAACGGAAATCAAGAATAAATCATATCGAAATAGAGACGGAAAAATATACCTCCTGGGAAATTTCACAGGAATTGTGCAGCTTCCTTGTTTGATAACCCCTCTCCCTAAAGTCTTTGTATATATTGATTACATTTTCAAGGTCTGTTAGGATGAATTTGTTGAAAATAACAACACAGCAAAAACAGCAGATTCCGGCTGATGTGTTGTGCTCAAAACCTTGGCGCCGGGCTTTGAGGTCAGTTGACAAAGAAAGGATGAAAAATTATGATGCAGAAAATTCAAAAATTCGGCGGGGCGATGTTTACTCCGGTTCTCTTGTTTGCCTTTGCAGGTATTGTCATAGGGATCGGAACTCTGTTTACCACAGAGACGATCATGGGAAGCCTTGCTGCTCCGTCCAGTATGTGGTACAAGTGCTGGAATGTACTCCTGCAGGGCGGCTGGACCGTCTTTAACCAACTACCACTGTTGTTTGTGGTCGGACTGCCGATCGGAATGGCAAAGAAACAAAATGCCCGGTGCTGCATGGAGGCACTGGTACTCTATCTTACCTTCCACTATTTCCTGAGTACCATTCTCTCTCAATGGGGAGGAGTTTTCGGTGTTGATTTTGCACAGGAAGTTGGCGGCACAAGCGGACTTACAATGATTGCAAACATTAAAACCCTGGATATGGGGATGATGGGCGCCCTTGCGATTGCGGGGATCGTTATTTATTTACATAACCGTTTCTTTGACACGGAACTTCCTGAGTGGCTGGGAACTTTCAGCGGTTCTACTTTTGTGTTCATGGTCGGATTTTTTGTTATGGTTCCGGTAGCAGTGCTTGCAGCATTCTTATGGCCCAAAATACAGCTTGGTATGTTTGCATTCCAGGGATTTGTCAAAGGAGCCGGTGCTCTGGGTATCTGGGTATTCGTTTTCCTTGAGAGGGCATTGATCCCATTTGGCCTGCACCATATTTTATACTCACCGTTCTATTATGATAATGTGGTCGTGCCTGGAGGTCTTTATTCATACTGGGCAACCAAACTGCCAGAGATTGCAGCATCAACTGCATCTTTAAAATCACTCGTGCCAGTAGCTGGATTTACATCTACAGGTTTTTCAAAGATTTTCGGATGTCCGGGAATTGCGCTGGCCTTCTACTCAACAGCAAAGAAAGAAAAGAAAAAGAAAATTTTAGGCTTATTGATTCCGATCACCCTGACTGCTATTTTCTGTGGTGTTACAGAGCCGATTGAGTTTACATTCCTGTTTGTGGCTCCAGTATTGTTCGTTGTTCACGCACTGCTGGCTGCGACCTTGTCAACCACCATGTATCTGGCAGGTATCGTAGGAATCCACTCTGGCGGAGCTATAGAGATGGCATCCCTAAACTGGATTCCACTCATGGGAAATCACTGGAAACAATATTTACTTTTACTTGTTATTGGGCTTGTATTTACTGGAATTTATTTTGTAGTGTTTAAGTTCCTCATCCAGAAGTTTGACTTTAAGACACCGGGACGTGAAGATGACGACGAAATAAAATTTGCGTCCAAAGAAGAGTACCGTGAAAAGAAAGGTTCCAAAGAGGAACAAAAGGTCCAGTTTGCCAATTTGATCTTAGAAGGTCTGGGAGGCAGGGACAACATTGTGGATGTGACAAACTGTGCAACAAGACTCAGGGTCAATGTAAAGGATGAGACTTTATGCAAAGATGACCCATATTTCAAATCCATCGGAGCCCATGGCTGTTCTGTCAACGGAAAGTCATACCAGGTGATCATCGGCCTGAAGGTACCGAGTGTGCGGGATGATTTTGAAAGTTTACTGTAAAACAAAGATTTAGAAAGCAGGGATGAGAATGATGAATGTAAGAACCAGCGGTTTAGACAGGTATTATAATATAGCAAAGGTGCTCCTTTGCCTGACGCCTTTTGTCTGTCTTGCGTATCTGTCTATGGGTGCGGCAAGGACGGGAGGATCCATATCAATGGCCATAGGGGAAGATCCTAAATTGGCTGTTATGTTCCTGGTATCAATGATCAACCCATTTATCGCATACCTTTTGATCTTTATGCAGAAACGGCTTGCCCTGGACGCTGGTTATGCGGCCGTCAACCTGTCCCTGCTGATCGCAGCGCAGATGCTGCTCCAGAACGTATGGTATATTCTCCTTTTGGGATTCCTTCTGTACAAAACGTTAAAGACTTATGGAATCACACTGAGAGAAGCCTTTAAGAAGGAATGGAACAATAAATTTTTGGGAACCGTATCCGGAAGCCTAGTGGTCATGGCGTTAGCAGGTATCTGCCTATTTGCCACAGTTAGGATCGCAATGCATTGATAGAAAGTCCTGCAGAAGAATTCAATTCTGCAGGGCTTTTTTTCGTGAAGGACCATGGAGGTTACCAGACTTTCTCTACGATAGTTATTCTCCATTGTCGGAAGGAGGCCTTTCCAGAGCTGACTGGAGATAATGGAGAATAACTCTTGGGAAAATTCACAGGTTTTGTTCCATGAAACGGAAGCAAAGACCACTCCCTAAACCCTGTAAATGTATTGTCACCGCAGGCTTTCCGGGTGTACTATTTGGTCAGCGAAGAAAACAACAAAGCAAAAGCTAGGAGGATGTTGATTATGGAAAAGCAGAAATATGCAGTTACAGTGGCAGGCGGGGGAAGTACTTTCACACCGGGGATCGCACTGATGCTCTTAGAGCACATGGACCGTTTCCCGATCAGAAAGATTATGTTTTATGACAACGATGCCGAGAGACAGGAAACAGTGGCAAAGGCATGTGAGATTTACTTAAAAGAGCATGCGCCGGAGATTGAATTCGGATATACGACAGATCCTGAGACAGCGTTTACGGACATTGATTTTGTACTGGCACATATCCGGGTAGGAAAATATGCCATGAGGGAACTGGATGAAAAAATTCCGTTAAAATACGGGGTACTTGGACAGGAAACCTGTGGACCGGGAGGTATTGCTTACGGAATGCGTTCCATCGGAGGAGTGATCGAGATTCTTGACTATATGGAGCAGTATTCACCGGATGCATGGATGCTGAACTATTCAAATCCGGCGGCAATCGTGGCAGAAGCGACCAGAAGGCTGCGTCCGAACTCTAAGATCCTGAATATCTGTGATATGCCGATTGATTTGGAAGAAAAGATGGCGAACATGGTTGGACTTTCCTCCAGAAAAGAAATGCAGGTGGGATATTACGGACTGAATCATTTTGGATGGTGGCATAAGATCTATGATAAGAATGGAAACGACTTAATGCCTCAGATTAAGGAACATATGAAGGCGAATGGTTTTGCGGATGCATTGTCTGACACAAATCAGCATGTGGATGAGAGCTGGGTACATACGTTCCAAAAGGCAAGAGATGTGTATGCAGTAGATCCTGACACAATCCCGAACACTTATCTAAAATATTACCTGTTCCAGGATTATGTAGTGGAAACTTCTAATGCAGAATACACAAGAGCCAATGAGGTCATGGACGGCAGAGAGAAATTTGTCTTTGGAGAGTGCGAACGGATCATTGCAAATGGAACCAGCGAAGGCTGTGCATTTGAGGCAGATGCCCACGCAACCTACATTGTTGATCTTGCATGTGCCATCGCAGAAAATACACAGGAAAGATTCCTTTTGATTGTTCCTAACGAAGGGGCAGTGGAAAACTTTGACCGCACAGCTATGGTTGAGATTCCTTGTATCGTGGGATGCAATGGTTATGAAAAGATCTGTCAGGGAGCAATTCCACAGTTCCAGAAAGGTCTTATGGAGCAGCAGGTCAGCGTAGAAAAACTCACAGTGGAAGCATGGATCGAGGGAAGTTACCAGAAGTTATGGCAGGCACTGACACTGTCAAAAACCGTTCCGAGCGCAAGAATCGCAAAACTGATTCTGGACGATCTGATCGAAGCAAACAAAGACTTCTGGACGGAATTGAAATAAAAATAAATGGAGGTATGGGATGTTCGGATTTTTGAAAGGTAAAAAGAAAGGGGATAAAGTCTTTTATTCCATGGTAACAGGAAAGAGCATTGATCTTTCTGAGGTAGATGACGACATGTTCGCAGGCAGAGTATTAGGCGACGGCATCGCTGTGGAGCCGGAGGAAGATACCTTTGTGGCTCCCTGCACGGGAACGGTGACTACAGTGACGGACACAAAACATGCCATAGGACTGGAAAATGAAGACGGTGTTCAGGTTCTGATCCACATCGGGCTGGACACAGTAAAACTGAACGGCAAAGGCTTTGACACTTATGTGGAGGCCGGACAGAAGGTAAAGGCGGGGGATCCGCTGGTGAAAGTGGACCGAAAAATGTTAAAGGAAGAAGGAATTCCGGACGTTTCCATGCTGGTGTTTGTTGAGCCCAACGGGCATAAGCTTTCCAAGTTCTATACAGAGCAGAAGGTGGAAGCAGGAACAAGCGCTCTGGTCGAATATGAATAAAGAAACTTAAATGCAAGGCAGATATCGTTTGGTATCTGCCTTAAGTTATGTCCGTGGACAAAATGGAAAAAATAGAGTAAAATTGGAATCAGATTCAGGAACAGAAAGACGGCGGAAATGATAAAGGGCAGGGGGCTTTATGAAATTAGACGAACTGGTGAACAGCCACTACAGTCAGCTCAACGAGAATGATCTGTACATATGGAACTACATATCCTCACATAGAAAAGAGTGTGAGAAGCTCGCCATAGACCAGCTGGCCTTTAAGTGCAGTGTCTCCAGGACTACAGTTTTGCGGTTTGCCCAGAAGCTGTCCTTAAAAGGCTACGGTGAACTGAAAGTTTTCTTAAAGCTTGACAATCAGGAGGCCAAGGAGAACATTGGCCATGTGGACATGGTGTGCCATTCCTACCAGCAGGTCATTGACAGCATGAAGGACAAAGACTGCACCGAGATCCTAAAGGTATTTGACCGTGCAAGGAATATTTATGTGTACGGAATCGGCATGATCCAGTCATCCATTAAGAAAGAATTAAAGCGTACGTTCATGATGAGCGGGAGGCTGATCTACGACCTGAGCGGATACGAGGAGGCGGAAAAGCTTCTCAGCCTGGTGACCGAGGATGACTTGTTTATCATCATATCTGTCTCCGGAGAAAATGAGTTCATCAACAATTTTACAAGAAATTTAAAGATCCGGGGTGTGCCGGTTTTGTCCATTACCAAGCTCAGGGAAAACACACTGGCCCATATGGCCGACTATGCACTCTATGTGACTGACACAGTGTTTTCGCAGCCGTTCAGCCAGATAGAATACGATTCCCTGACATCATACTTCATTTTAATTGAGATCTTATTTTTAAAATATATGGAGTATCAAACCAAAAAAGAGGAGAAGGCGGATGAGACTGGAGACGCTGATCGAAGAAAACTATGACAAATTAAATGAGAATGATATGAGTATCTGGAACTATATCCTGCGCCATAAGGAGGAATGCCAGACCATGTCCATCCAGGAGCTTGCAAAGCATTGCCATGTGTCCCACACCACGGTTTCCCGCTTTACCCACAAATTAGGAATGGAAGGGTTCGGTGAGCTGAAGATCTTTTTAAAATGGGACAGCAGGGACCAGGAGTCCTTTGATGCCAGGGAGATCGAACGTGTTTACCAGGATTATATTAAGACGCTGGACATGATGATGGACAGGGACTGCTCCGATGTCCTGGAACTGCTGTCAGAGGCCGGACAGATCTACGTTTACGGCAGCGGTGCGGTCCAGAAGAATGCGGCCAGGGAATTAAAAAAGAATCTTCTTTTCCTGGACTATCTGTGCAATCTCATTGAGGGCAGGGAAGAGATCAAGATGGTACTGGAGATCGTGAGAGAAGGGGATGTGTTCTTTTTGTTTTCCCTGTCCGGTGAAAATGCATTTGTCAATGAACTGGCCGGAAGGCTCAGGGCCAAGGGGGTCAGAATCATTTCTGTGACAAAGGTGGGCAATAACGAGCTGTCACGGCTCAGCGATATCAGCCTGCAGTTCTACGCCCATCCGGTTATGAAAGGCAGATATAATTCCGATGTGTATATGACGGCCCAGTTTTTTGTCGTCAACGAATTTCTGCTGCTCAAGGGTCTTGAGTATCAGGAAAACGAAGGCCGGTAGTATGCCGGGCCGGGATATGGTAGAATAAAATAAAAAACAGGTGGAGACAGAGCATGTTTGTAGAAGAAAGACAGCAAAAGATTCTAGAGCTTTTGCATGAAAATCAAAAAGTAAAAGTGAAAGAACTGAGCCAGATGTTTAAAGTGACGGAAGACTGTATCCGAAAAGATCTGGCCAGCATGGAAGGCCGCCATCTTTTAAAACGCGCTTATGGGGGTGCCGTTTTGGCGGAAAGCCAGCATCCGGGGCACACCAATGCGGTTTCTTCCAGAAAAGAAAAAAATCTCAAAGAGAAACAAAGGATCGCAAAAAAGGCGGTAAAGCTCATAAAGGACGGGGATGTAGTGTTTCTGGACACCTCTACGACGAATCTGGAGCTGGCAAGGGAGATCATCAGAACAAAACGGCAGGTCACAGTAGTGAGTTGTATGCTGGATATCGCCAATGTGTTTGCGGCGGGCGGCAGTACTGGTTTTATCCTTTTGGGAGGGGAATTCAACCGCTCCCAGATAGGATTTCTAGGGAACCTGACACTTTCTATGATGGAAAACTTCAGGTTCGATCTTTGTTTTATGGGAGTTGTGGGAGCGGATGTCATGGAAAACGCCATCACAACCTACGTTCCGGAGGACGGGGCCATGAAGCAAAGTGCCATTAGCAAAAGCCGCAGAAGCTACCTGATGATGGAGACAAAGAAGTTTGATTTCCAGGCTAACTATGTATTTGCGGATTTTACTCAGATCGATGGTGTCATCTGTGAAACAGAGCCCTCAGAGCAGGTGAGGGCAGCTCTTAAAGAGTTTGGAACAGAAATCATTGTGTAACATTTTCTATATGATTTTTGAGTAATAGAAGGAGTGAGGTGTGAAGCAGTTTGAAACAAGAACCTATAAAAGATTAGGAGCTTTAACAGGCGGCATAACAGGAGTTATCGCTATGATCTTCTCAGTGTGCATGGGAAGAAATCTGTTGGGTGCTGTTTTACTTATCATCTTCATTTGTGCAGGTACCATCATCGGAAGTCAGGTTGACAAGAAGCATGACGTGCAGTAATTAAATGAAAGCAGGCCCATCTCACAGATCGATTGCCATCCCGCCGCCATATTTCTCATTGGGGAGCCTGGAGAACCCAAGCTTTTCATAAAACATCTCTTTTCCTTTATTTGCATAAAGGCTGCATGTGACAATCGTATGGGGAGAAGATTTCTCCTTTATAAACAGGAGTACATCTTTGATCAGCATTTTTCCGATGCCGTATCCCTGATACTCAGGGTGGACGATGACATCTGTGATATATGCATCGGTTCCATAATCAAAAAGCAGACGGGTCAGGCCGATGCATTTGCTGCCGTCATATGCAGCAGTGATATAGGTGGTATTCTTTAATATGTTTTCAGCCTGAGTTATGCTCAACGGCTGGAAGTCCACCTGTCTGCGGAGGGATAAAAAATCAGAAACGGAAAGTTCCTGAGATATTAAGATGTCGGTTTTATTTATGCACATATAGTCCTCCTCAAACATTGATAAAGTATGACATGTTCCACATGATTTCCGTTCGGTTCTTAGAATGCTGTAGAAAATGGACCTAATGTCTGCTGGATAGGGATGACGGCTAAGCAGAAGGTCCCATTCTACGATGATTTTTTTCTGTTATGCTTATATTACTACATCTCTGCTATAAAGTCATTTTATCATTCCCACACAGATAATACGGTCCGCCCAGTCCCGGTAAAAGGATTCCTCGTGGGATACGAGCAGTACTGTACCCGGAAAGTTTTCCAGGGCAGCCTTCAGGGCCTCCTTTGCCTGCACGTCCAAATGATTTGTGGGCTCATCCATGATCAAAAAGTTGCAGGGTCTCAAGGTCAGCAGGCACAATTTAACCTTGGCCTGTTCGCCGCCGCTTAATGTGCCTATCTCCTGCCTTGCATGCTGGCTGGAGATACCGCACCGGGCCAGATGCTGTCGGACCTTTTTTACCGGAAGGGCGGGATCATGATCTGATACGGTCTGGACCGGTGTCCGGGATGGATCCTGCCAGACTAGGTCCTGTTCAAAGTATCCTAAAGTGACCTGTTCTGAAAAAGAAAATGTTCCGTGAAGAGCCTTTATCTGTCCAGTCAGGGTTTTCAGCAGTGTGGATTTTCCGATCCCGTTGAAACCTGTGATCACAAGTTTCTGCCCTCCTTTTACAGCAAATGAAAGACCGGAGAGCAACGGATACTCATAACCCACTGCCATATTTCTGACGGATAAATGATCCGCATTGGTCACGGGCAGAGTGGAGAAGTTAAAATGCGGGCGGGGTGTTGTCAAGGCAGGGTCATCTAATCGGTCGATCCTCTCAAGCTGTTTCTGGCGTCCTTTGGCCATCTTAGATTTCCTTCCCGCAATGTTTCTGCGGATAAAATCTTCTGTTTCTTTGATCCTTTTCTGTTGGGCAGCATAACGGCGGACAGACTCTTCCTGTAAAAATGTTTTCTTCTTTAAGAACTCAGAGTAGGTTCCATAATATTTTGTCAGGCTTTTGTTTTGCAGATCACATATGCGGTTGACGGTCTTCTCCAAAAAGTCATTGTCATGGGAGACCACCATAAAGGCATTGGATAGCCCTGAGAGGTAGTCTGACAGCCATGTCACATGCTCTTTATCTAAGAAGTTGGTGGGCTCATCCAGCAGCAGGACAGAGGGCTTTTCTAATAGAAGCTTCGCAAGGATCACCTTTGCGCGCTGCCCGCCGCTGATCTGTCCAACCTTGCGGTCAAGGCCTAAGGGGAGCAGACCCAGACCGGATGCCACCTGTTCAATCCGGGTGTCAGTCTGGTAAAAATCTCTCGTCTCCAGCTGCTCCTGGTATCGGGCAGCACGGGAGAGAGATTCTTCATCTCCTGAGGCCGCCTGTGCATACAGAAGATTCATCTGTTCTTCCATGGTATACAACTCATGGAAAGCTGATCTCAAAAAGTCTGCAATGGTGATCTCAGACTCCATGTGCGCATACTGGTCCAGGCATCCATAAGAAGCCTTCGGTTGCCAGATGACACGGCCTGAGTCAGGAGTGATCTGTCCGGTACAGATGTTTAAAAGGGTGCTCTTTCCTGCCCCGTTGGGGCCTACAATTCCAACGTGTTCTCCCTTGTTAAGCTGGAATTCTGTATTTTCAAATAATATTTTATCACCAAAGATATGGGATAATTCTTTAATCTCTAATAAACTCATAATCGTATGGTTCCTTTCTGATAAGCGGGTGGCAAGCATTATAATTAATATAAAAAAGGCAGAAGACAAAGATACACACATGGATCTCGCCTTCTGCCGGACATAAAAGTCACTATGTTATAGAAACAACAAAAGGCTGCGGACAAAACATTGTCCGCAGCCTGTATCATGGGGGTCCTCCGGGAAGACGGGTAACAAAATAAGGACTGCTGGTGCAGCCGATCCTTTTGCTTAATCTGTCTCCCGATGAAATCTTAAAGCTTACCGCCGTACTCTGCACAATGTTTCATCGTTCTGAATTGTACAGAGCTGTTTCGCCTTGTAAGCTGGTCTGTCATGTTAACGCCCATGTTATTTCTCCTTTTATCAAAAATTTCAATGCCAAAACTATAGCACGCCCGATTTTCTCTGTCAAGTCTTTACGTCCTTGAATCGCCTATGTCTTAATATTGGGCTATGGCTGACAGATTGCAAGAATATGTTTGTCCAATAATTTATAGAAGTCAGCAATGTGTATCCCATCAACTAGGCCATGATGGCACAGCACAGAGACAGGCATCATCACCTTACCTTCCTGAACAAAATACTTTCCCCATGTGATTCTTGGATTACTATCTGCTGGAATAGGTACAGGCTGAACAAGAGAGGTGTAAGAAATCCAGGGCAACGAGGAAATAAAAATCTTGCCGCATATATCATCATCTTCGTTTATAGTTCTATTCTGCTTTGCGGCCTCCTGTTCCCGGACCGCATAAGGTAGAAACTCTGAAAAAGGGACAGTACTGTCAAGGGTACAATAGCAATAGGTACCGTCCTCTAATGCCAGCGTATGAGATGTTTTGCAGTTATCAAATTCTATGATTTTATGATGGAGTATCCGCTGCCTAAATTCCGGAATACCATTTGCCGCTTTTGAAACGCAGTAGCAGATGGTAAGAAAAAACGGGAGATTTTCTGCTTTTGTCGTATTTAATAAACTTGTAATATCAATGTTTACGGTCAGTCCAACATATGGGTAACTTAAACTGTTAAAATATTCAAAATGCTCTTTTCTCTTGCAATCTTCCATTCTTAAGTATTTGTAATCCATTCAAACCCTTCTTTCTTTTAAGGTACTCTAATATGATGTAACAAAAACTGCCGTAAATAGCTGATGATCATAATTCAATGAATTATAATCAACTATTTACGGCAGTTGGTAGAAACGCTCAACCATATTATGAGCTTATATAATTGCTATATATATCATATATCCCATTAGCCTTATCGTCAATACAGGCAGACTTACATTCCTTCGTGGAAAGTTCTTCTTACGACCTCTTCCTGCTGCTCTCTGGAAAGCTTGTTAAAGTTAACCGCATATCCAGAAACACGGATGGTCAGTGTCGGGTATTTGTCCGGGTTCTCCATGGCATCGATCAATGTCTCACGGTTAAATACATTGACATTCAGGTGATGGGCTCCCTGTACAAAGTATCCGTCCAGGATGTTTGCAAGGTTTTCTTCTCTCTGGTCCTGATCTTTTCCCAAAGCTTCCGGTACGATGGAGAAGGTGTTGGATACACCGTCCTGGCACACGTCGCGATAAGGGATCTTGGCAACAGAGTTTAAGGAAGCCAGGGCACCGCTGTTGTCGCGTCCGTGCATTGGGTTTGCCCCAGGAGCGAGAGGCTCCCCTAATTTTCTTCCGTCTGGTGTAGACCCTGTCTTCTTACCGTACATAACATTGGATGTGATGGTAAGTGCGGACAATGTATGGATCGCATTTCTATAGATTGGGTGTTTCTTTAATTCCTCAGAGAATAAAGTCACAGTATTTACAGCCAGATCATCTGCCCGGTCATCATCGTTTCCGTATTTTGGGAATTCTCCTTCGGTCTCAAAGTCCACAGCCACGCCGTTTTCATTTCGTACTGGCTTCACAGTAGCATATTTGATCGCTGATAAAGAATCCGCTGCGATGGAAAGCCCCGCAACGCCGTATGCAGCGATACGTTCCAGGTTTGTATCGTGCAGTGCAAACTGGCTTGCCTCGTAAGCGTATTTATCGTGCATGTAATGAATGATGTTGACAGTATCTACATACAATTCTGCCACATAGGCCAGAACCTTTTTATAGTTTGTCCAAACCTTGTCATAATCCAGTACGTCATCAGTGATCGGTTCAATTCCAGGGATAACTTCAATGCCTTTCTTCTCGTCGATACCGCCGTTGATAGCGTATAACAGAGATTTGGCAAGGTTGCAGCGAGCACCAAACAGCTGGGTCTGTTTTCCGACCTTCATTGCAGATACACAGCAGGCGATAGCGTAATCGTCTCCGTAGATCGGGCGCATAACGTCGTCGTTTTCGTACTGAATGGAATCTGTATCAATGGAAACCTTGGAGCAGAACTTCTTGAAGTTTGCTGGAAGCTTCTCAGACCAGAGTACGGTCAGGTTTGGCTCCGGTGCGGTTCCCAGGTTGTACAGAGTGTGGAGGTAACGGAAAGAAGTCTTAGTTACCAATGGTTTGCTGTTAATGCCGATGCCGCCGATAGACTCTGTGATCCAGGTAGGATCACCGCCGAACAGCTCATCATATTCCGGCGTTCTTAAATGTCTCACAAGACGCAGCTTGATAATAAACTGGTCAATCAGTTCCTGTGCTTCTTTTTCGGTCAGAACTCCGCTTTCAAGGTCACGCTGGATGTAAATATCAAGGAAGGTAGAGGTACGTCCGAGGGATGTGGCAGCTCCGTTGTTTTCCTTTACACCGGCGAGATAAGCCATGTACAAGGCCTGTACTGCTTCTTTCGCGTTAGATGCAGGCTTGGAGATGTCAACTCCGTAGGACGCAGCCATTTCTTTGATATCCCCTAAAGCGCGGATCTGTTCGGATACTTCTTCTCTTGCGCGGATACGTTCTTCACTCATCGGTCCGTCCAGGGCATCCAGGTCACGTTTCTTTTCTTCCACAAGATAATCAATTCCGTAAAGAGCGACACGGCGGTAGTCGCCGATGACACGTCCGCGTCCGTATGCATCCGGAAGACCAGTTAAAAGTCCTGCAGTCCTTGCAAGTCTTGTGCGCTGCGGATATGCATCAAACACACCTTCATTATGTGTTTTGCGGTATTCATTGAAGTGGCGGTCAATTTCTGGATTCAGCTTATATCCATACTGTTCCAGGGAAGAATGGGCCATCCTTTTTCCGCCGTATAAGTTGACGATACGTTTCAGGGGCGCATCTGTCTGGAGACCGACAATGACTTCATTTTCTTTGTCGATGTATCCAGGGGCAAAGTTTGTAATGCCGGAAATAATGTCAGTTTCCACATCTAAAACGCCGCCTTTTTTTGTCTCCTCTGAGAGCAGTTCTTCGCATTTGTTCCACACTTTTTGAGTTCTATCGGTAACACCTGCCAGGAAGGTGTCATCACCTTCGTACAATGTATAGTTTTTCTGGATAAAATCCCTTACGTTCGTTTCCTTAGTCCATTTTCCTTCTTTAAAGCCGTTCCATTGGTTTAACATTGTTTTCCTCCATATTGATTAAAATAGGTTTCCTGAAAGTGTCTGGTTTGTTCCTTGTCCATTGCCGGAACATTTGAGAGAGGATAAGAAAGATTCATCACCTCATATTTATTGATGCCGAGCAAATGATAGGGAAGCAGTTCTACCTTTTCCACGTTGGGTATTCGGTCTATGTATGCTTTTAATTCCCTCATGTGTTCTTCGCTGTCCGTAAGCCCCGGAACCACTACATGCCGGATCCAGATCTTTGTGCCGTTTCGTTTTAATGCCTCTAAAAATTCATCAAAACGGTCCATAGGCCTTCCGGTCATAGACTCGTATGCCGGTTTTGTTATTTCTTTGAGATCCAGAAGTACAAGATCTGTGTAAGAAAGAATCTCGTCGTAATTTCCCTGTCCAACGCCGGCGGTGTCAATGCATGTATGAATTTCTTCCTGTTTGCAGAGTTTTAATGTTTCCAGTAAAAACTCCGGCTGCATCAGCGGCTCTCCACCCGAAAAGGTTACTCCGCCGTTCTGCTTAAAGTACGGTTTGAAGCGGGAGATCTTTTTGACCAGCGCTTCCGGGGTCAGTTCTTCACCACCTGTAAATTCCCAGGTGTCTGGGTTGTGACAGAACTTACACCGGAGGGCACAGCCCTGAAAAAAGATCACGGTGCGGATGCCGGGGCCATCGACTAATCCCATGGATTCCATGGAATGGATGTGTCCAACAATCATAGGAACCTCCTGTAAAAATGTTGATTGGCTGCCTGGTGTGCATACTGCCTGCAGGGCTTTTTTATTTCATAGGGAGGTTCGCAGAACTTTCCTAATGGAATAAAAAAAGCCGCACGTCCAGGCAAAGTGCCCAGACGGTCGGCTAAAAATTCGTTGTCATACTTCCTGTGGTAAACTCCACTTGTCCGTCAGTCATATGACTTATGACTTTAAAATACTATACCTGACACCAGGATGTCAACCCCGGATTTGAAATTTGGTGTGTTAAATTTTTAGCCAGCTCCATCGTAACGCGGCATTTCCTACTTGTCCACTGGGTATCTGATAAAAGTTTTCATGTTTAAAATTTAGAAAATCCGGGCATGTTCATAGTATGAAGAAAAAATCAAAGATCTGGATGCTGTTCCTGGCCGCTGCCGTGATCCTCGGCGCTGTATGGTCAAAAGGAAAAGATGACAGAGTGAATGAAAATATAAAGCAGAAAGTTGTGCGATTCCATATCCGCGCAAACAGCGACAGCAAAAAAGACCAGGCTGAAAAGCTGCTGGTCCGGGATCAGGTCGTAAAGTATTTAAAGCCGTATATGGAACATGCAAAGACAAAGGAAGAAGCCGAGAAAGTATTGGCCAGCAAGAAACAGGAAATTGCAAAAGTGGCTAAGACTACATTAAAGAAAAACGGAAGGGAGCTCCCGGTGAAAGTGTATATGACCAGAGAAGAATTCCCCCAAAAAGATTACGGAAGCTATGTTTTTCCAAAAGGTACTTACGATGCGCTGAGAATCGATCTTGGAGATGCTGCAGGCCATAACTGGTGGTGCGTGATGTTTCCGGATCTCTGCATTACAAAGGAGAGTGAGGCAGCCAAAGACAAAAAGACCAGAAAAAAACTGGAGCAACAGGTGGGGGAAAAAGGAGTGAAGAAGCTGGAGAAGAAAAAAAAGAAGCTGCCATGGTTTTTGCAGTGGCTGGAGTGATAAGGTAATATTTACTAAATATTCTCACAAAAATTAACTAATCCAATAGTTGAAATTTCTTGTAAGAGTTGGTATAATAAAGTTACAAAAGTTTTAATTTTTTATAACAATACAAGATATTTCCAACATACGACTGACCTATGTGAACGGAAACTTTGACCAATGTTTTAACAATCTTACTGGATGTGGGCGGCGATACGGACCGCTGCCTGTCTCTTCAAAGGAAGAGGAAAAGAGAAGGAGATGGTATGGGTGAGGAAGAGTTCAAGGAGACACGAAGTTTGGGAAGTGAAGTATTTCTATAAGTCTTTGCTGCTGATAACCGCAGGGATCGTAATGCTGGTGGCTTTCCGGTTATTATTGAGATAACTGCCGAGGATACATATCAATTAAGAAGAGGGAATTTTACGGGTGTATTCCGTAAAATACCTTCTTTTTTTTCGTTTCATCCGGGAACCATAAATACAAATAGAGAAATGAAATGCAACTTTTTCGTTTTTTCAGGCGTCTAATTTATCAAGATAGATGTAAGGAGAGAGTACAGATGAGAAATAAATGGAACAAAGAAAAAACAAAGGAAATGAAAGACTTTTACAGATCCATCTTATTGATCTCACTGGGGATCACCATGCTCTTGATCTTTCAGGTCATGCTGATGTAGCGGATTTGCGAGATGTATTGTAAACCAAATAATCAAAAATAGTTTACAATAGAAAGGCGAAATGATACAATAAGCGGGTTACGAAATGAGTTTAACGAAAGGAAAGGGGAAATCGTTTTGAGAAAAACTATGGAAACCCGATGGATTGTGTTGTGCGGTATGTTTGCTGCCCTGACTGCGGCTGGAGCATTCATTCAGATCCCGGTGCCGTTTATGGACTATTTTACTCTTCAATTTTTATTTGTACTGCTTGCAGGGATGCTTCTCGGCCCAAGGTACGGGAGTATTTCTATGGGAATTTATGTCCTTGTGGGACTTGCCGGGGTTCCTGTTTTTGCGGCGGGAGGAGGCATACAGTATATGCTGCGGCCAAGCTTTGGATATCTCATTGGATTTATTGCCGGGGCCTGGATCACGGGAATTCTTTGCGGCAGGCAAAGGAGGGAGGGACTCAGAGCATATTTGCCTGCTGCTTTCGCAGGGATGGCTGTTACCTACTTGATCGGATTCAGTTATAAGTATATGATTTTGAATACATATTTAGGGCAGAAAACACCATTTGCTGCTGTGATACTGTCTGCATTTCCCCTGGATCTGCCGGGAGATGCATTGCTGTGTGTGGCCGCCTCTGCATTTGCAGAAAGGGTAAAAGCATACCTGGGCACAGACCTGTTAGGGGAGGGCCATAGAGTATGAAAAACGGTATTTTTGTGACGGCGACTGGCACAGATATAGGAAAGACATATATTTCTGCCTTGCTCGTAAAAACTCTGCGCAGGCAGGGGATCGACGCTGGGTACTTCAAACCGGCCTTAAGCGGAGCTGTCTGGTCAGAAGACAGGCTGGTGCCGGGGGACGCGGATTATGTGTGCAGGAAATCGGGGCTTTCTGGTCCGCCGGACCAGTATGTGGCATACGTCTATGAACCATCGGTCTCCCCACATCTGGCGGCTAAAATGAGCGGAAGGCCGATTGAGAAAGATGTGGTCTCACAGAGTTTTTTGGAGATTCAGAAGAGGTTTGACTATGTGGTGGCTGAAGGCTGTGGCGGAATTGTCTGTCCGCTGAGGGCAGATGATGATGAGATGATGATGCTCACCGATGTGGCAACTCTGACAGGGTTTCAGCTGTTGATCGTGGCGCCTTCCGGACTGGGTGCCATCCAGGCAGCCGTGACCACGGCAGAATATGCGGCGATGAAAGGTTTTGAGATCTGCGGAATCGTGATGAATCATTTTAAAAGAGGAGATCTGATCCATGAGGACAACCGGTATCAGATTGAGCGTTTGACAGGTATAAAAGTGACCGGTGTGGCTGATGACGCAGAGGAAATAGATGTCAGCTGCTTTTTGTGAAAACAAAAAATTCCCTCAAATCAAATGAGGGAATTTCATAAGTTATGCCTCAGAAGGCAAAGCCTCGGATTCCGGCTTTTTTGCCGAGATCATGAGCAGTTTTTTTAGTTTATGTACCCGGAACTTTGTGAGTCCGGCAGCTTTAAACATACCCAGGATCTCATGGGTAGATGGCCGTTTGACCTTACAGGACGGAAGTACCTTGTCCGCAATGTTCCCGGAAATCCTTATGAGCTCGGGGAAGGCCACGACACCGATATAGAGACGTCCTCCCGGGGTCAGCAGTCTGGCAGCTTTCTGGATGAATTCCGCCTGGTTGGGGAAATGGTGGAATGCACTGCACACGGTGATGATACGGAACGTGTTGTCTTCAAAATCCAGATCATCGCTGCTTGCCACCTGGAAATGCAGATCCGGGAAGTCGGCGCTGGCTCTGCGGATCATCTCCTCAGAAACATCCACTCCGTACCCCTCGGCATTTCTCCAGCGCGTCAGACCGGACAGCAGGGTTCCTGTGCCGCAGCCTACATCCAGTATCTTGTCGTTGTCCCGAACGCAGATCTTTTTGATCATTTCCTGCTCCAGGGAAACAGACATCTTGCCGCTGATGGTCTTCTCATATTTTTCAGCTTTTTTATTGTAAATCTTTGCAGAACGTTCTTTTACATCTTTCATAAGCACGCTCCTCTCTTTCCTTGGTTATTTCTCTTATTTTTCTATTGTCCTTCACAATGATTATATCAGATAAAGGAAAACATCCGCAACAAATAAACCCATAATGTGAGACTGACGGACGATAATACGGTTGCGGCTACCACAATGCTGGAAGTCAGGGCATGGTCGTTGTCCATTGCTTTGGCCATGACATAGCAGCTCACCGTGGTCGGAGAGCCCAGCATAATCAGGATAGCGATCAGTCCTTCTCCACGGAATCCAAAATAGACGGCCGGGGGAAGGAAGATAAGTGGCAGGATAAAAAGCTTAATGGCAGCAGCGGTCATGGTAGGACCAAGCTTCCTTAAGGCCTTGGCTCCCTCAAAACCGGCCCCCACGCAGAGCAATGCCACAGGCGTAGCCGTCACGGCCAGTTCATTGAGGCATTTGTCGATCACGGGAGGGAAATCCACAGCCAGGTAAGAAAACGGAAGACCGGCCAGGATCCCCAAGATGATCGGATTTCGAATGATATTTTTAAAAGCGGACCTAAAACTGCCGGAGCCGGAGCCGGGTCCACGCACGGTCAGCACAATGACAGAGAAAATATTATACAGAGGGACGCTGGCTACGATCATCAGCGGTCCCATCGTGGAGTGTCCATAAATATTTTCAATAAATGCGATACCAAGGATCGCTGCGCTGCCTCGGAAAGAGGCCTGTACAAAGGCCCCGATCATAGTCTTGTCCTTTATCAACAATTCTGCAAGGATCCAGATACCTAAAAACATCAGAGTGGTTACGATCATGCAGAACAGAAAGTATTTTAAGTTGAATGCCTGTTTTAAAGGAGCGCTGGAAATATCGCGGAACAAAAGTGCGGGAAGCGCTGCATTGAATACAAACTTGTTGGCTGTGTTTACAAAGTTTTCGTTAAACCATCCCTTCTCTTTCAGGAGCCATCCGAGGAAGATCATAAAAAAGACGGGGACAGTAGAATTTAAGCTGAAAATAAAATCGTTCATAGGTTTCCTCCGGGAGAGATTATAGCAAATAAAAAAGAACAATTCAAACATTGTATTTTTCCTTGCTTATTCAAATATGAGGTGATATAGTACCCTTGGATGGTATTCCGTAGAGAAATCATACCAGTGAACAAATTTTTAAAGGACATCACCTCATAAAGGCAGGTGATATTTCCGTATGAAAGCAGGATTTATCGGAGCAGGCAAAGCAGGCTGTTCCTTAGGCAGGTATTTCGTACATTTTGGTATCCCGGTAGTGGGGTACTTAAGCCGCAGCGGGGAGTCAGCCCGACAGGCGGCCAAAGAAACAGGCACAATACATTTTGATACGTTTGACAAATTATTATCAATGTGTGATGTTCTTTTCATTACGGTTCCCGACAGCCAGATCGCAGGCGTGTGGGAACAGCTCAGAACTTTTCCGGTCCGGGAAAAGTTTATCTGTCACTGCAGCGGATCTCTAAGTTCCGCTATTTTCTCTGAAATAACCGAAGCAGGGGCTTACGGCTATTCTATCCATCCAATGTTTCCATTTAACAGTAAAACAACTTCATATGAAGAACTCAGCAAGGCTTTATTTACTCTGGAAGGTGAGCAGGCGCACAAGGATCAGATGCTTTCTTTTTTGAGTCCGCTTCCCAACCGGATTGTAGAGATCCAGGCGGAGAAGAAGGTCCGTTATCATGCAGCGGCAGTTATGGCATCCAATCAGATGGCAGCCCTGATGAACCAGGCTTTGAACCTTTTACAAGACTGTGGTTTTACCCCGCAGGAAGGGCTTGCCGCCCTTGCACCTTTAGTACGGCAGAATCTTGAGAATATTCTTGATTCAGGCCCCAAAGAGGCTCTGACAGGCCCGGTGGAGCGCAATGATGTATCCACGGTGACGAGACATTTGGGTGCCCTGTCCGGGGAGGAAAAGGAGATCTATGTTCCTCTTTGCAGGGAATTGGTCAGGATTGCAAAAGACAGGCATCCGTCCAGGAGTTATGAACATATGGAGAGAATATTGGAGGAAGAACATTGAAGAACACAGTCAGTACATTTCAGAAGATGAAAGACAATGGGGAGAAGATCTCCATGCTCACAGCCTATGACTATTCTACGGCAAAGTTGTTTGACGAGGCAGGCATCCACTCTATTCTTGTGGGAGACTCTCTCGGAATGGTCATGCTTGGCTACGATACGACGATCCCGGTCACTGTGGATGACATGATCCATCACGGGGCTGCAGTGGCAAGAGGTGCGAAGAACGCCCTTGTGGTAGTAGATATGCCGTTTATGTCCTATCAGACCTCAGTCTATGATGCCGTGGTAAATGCGGGAAGGATTATGAAAGAGACAGAGGCCACAGCAGTAAAGCTGGAGGGAGGAAAGGATGTATGCCCGCACATTGAAGCCATTGTGAAGGCATCGATCCCGGTCGTGGCGCACATAGGGCTGACCCCTCAATCTGTCAATGCTTTCGGAGGCTTTAAGGTACAGGGAAAGAGTGAAGAGGCAGCCAAAAAGCTTCTGGAAGACGCCCTCGCAGTTGAGACAGCCGGAGCATTTGCGGTGGTGCTGGAATGTGTTCCTGCAAAGCTTGCCGCACTTATCTCAGAGAAACTTCATATTCCGACCATCGGTATCGGAGCCGGGGCCGGATGTGACGGGCAGGTCCTTGTCTATCAGGATATGCTGAACATGTACGGGGATTTTGTTCCGAAGTTTGTGAAGCAGTTCGGTAATGTAGGGCCGGCTATGAAGGAAGCAGTAGTGGAATATATCAAGGCCGTTGGGGACGGGACATTCCCGGAGGAACGGCATACATTTGCCATCAGCGATGATGTGATAGAAAAGTTGTATTAAGGAGAGAGCCATGAAGATTGTCAAGACTATAAATGAAGTGAGGAAGCAAGTAAAAGAGTGGAAAAGCCTGGGACAGAGCGTAGGGATGGTGCCGACCATGGGGTATCTCCATGAAGGGCATAAGAGCCTGATGGACTGTGCCAGGAAAGAAAACGACAAAGTGGTTGTGAGTATTTTTGTGAACCCGATGCAGTTTGGCCCCACAGAGGATCTGGCTGAATATCCGAGAGACCTTGAACACGACGCAGAGATCTGCGAGAGCGCCGGGGTTGATCTGATCTTTCATCCGGAACCGGAAGAGATGTATGCAGATGATTTCTGCTCCTTTGTTGACATGGACACTCTGACTGAAGGGCTCTGCGGAAGGACCAGACCGGTTCATTTCCGGGGTGTTTGTACCGTGGTCACAAAGTTGTTTAATATCGTAACTCCGGACAGAGCATATTTCGGACAAAAGGACGGACAGCAGCTGGCTGTCATAAGACGGATGGTGCGGGACCTGAATATGGATATCCAGATCGTGGGATGCCCTATCGTCAGGGAAGAGGACGGTCTTGCAAAGAGTTCCAGAAATACATATCTCTCACCGGAGGAGAGAAAGGCCGCATTGATCTTAAATCAGGCAGTCCGCCTGGGGGCAGAGATGGCAGAGACGGAGAAGGACGCTGCGAAAGTGGTCCTTGCTATGAAGGAAAAGATACAGTCAGAGCCTTTGGCAAGGATTGATTATGTGGAGGCTGTGGACGCTTTGTCCATGCAGCCGGTGGAGAGGCTCACTGGTGGATGTATGCTCGCTATGGCAGTCTATATAGGAAAAACCAGATTGATCGACAACGTGTTAGTGTAAGGAGAAGATTATGAAGCTTACTATGTTAAAAGGAAAGATCCACAGGGCAACGGTCAGGCAGGCGGAGCTTGACTATGTGGGCAGCATTACTGTGGACCCAGAACTTCTAGATGCGGCAGGTATTCTGGAATATGAAAAGGTAGCCATCGTTGATATCAACAACGGGAGCAGGTTTGAAACCTATACCATCGCCGGAGAGCCGGGAAGCGGGATGATCTGCCTGAACGGGGCGGCGGCCCGTTGCGTTTCCCAGGGAGACAAGATCATCATTATGTGCTATGCTGAGTTGACACCGGAAGAAGCGAAAGAACACAAACCAAAAGTGGTATTTGTGGACGACAACAATAAGATCACCCGTCTGACCAGCTATGAAAAGCATGGCCGGCTGGAGGATATGTAGGAGAAAGATTATGCTGAGTGGAAAAACAATTGTCCTGGGCGTCACAGGCAGTGTGGCGGCCTACAAAATGGCGAATATGGCGAGTATGCTCATAAAAAGAGGATGCGAAGTCCATGTCATCATGACAGAAAATGCGACGAATTTTATCAATCCCATCGCATTTGAATCACTGACCAACACCAAATGCCTGGTGGAGACTTTTGACCGGAATTTTCAATTTCATGTGGCCCATGTGTCTCTGGCAAAGAAGGCGGACCTGATGCTGATCGCCCCGGCTTCTGCCAATGTCATCGGGAAGATCGCAGGAGGCATCGCCGATGATATGCTGACCACGACAGTGATGGCGTGCAAGAGCCCGGTACTGATTGCTCCGGCCATGAATACAAATATGTATGAAAACCCGATCCTGCAGGATAATCTTGAGAAACTCAGGACCTACGGCTACACGGTCATTGAACCAGCCAGCGGACATCTGGCCTGCGGTGATACCGGCGCCGGCAAGATGCCGTCGGAAGAAATTCTTATGGCCTATATAGAACGGGCGGTGGGACGACCGAAGGACCTTGCGGGAAAGAAGGTCCTGGTCACGGCAGGACCCACAAGGGAAGCAATCTGCCCGGTACGCTATATTACCAACCATTCCACGGGAAAGATGGGGTACGCATTGGCAAAGACAGCCATGCTCCGGGGAGCGGATGTGACTCTGGTCACAGGTCCTGTAGAGATGGAACCTCCGATGTTTGTAAAAACAGTCCCGGTTGTGAGCGCATCGGATATGTATGACGCTGTCATGGCAAGAAAAAAGGACCAGGATATCATCATAAAGTCCGCTGCTGTGGCAGACTACACACCTGCCCAGGTAAGTGATGAAAAAATAAAGAAAAGCGATACGGATATGTCGATCCCGCTCGTGCGGACAAAGGATATCCTGCAGGAGCTTGGGCATACCAAAGAAGAAGGCCAGTTTATCTGCGGATTTTCAATGGAGACCCAGAATATGCTGGAGAATTCCAGAAAGAAACTGGAGAAGAAGCAGATCGATATGATCGTTGCCAACAATTTAAAAGAGTCCGGCGCCGGCTTCGGCACAGACACCAATGTGGTGACTTTGATCACCAGAGAGCAGGAGAAACAGCTTCCTATCATGTCCAAAGAGGCAGTGGCGGATGCAATTTTAGATTTTATTAAAACTTCATAAAACTTTAGACAAACTCTCTTTTTCCCACCTTCCTATGATATAATAGAACTACCAAATGCATCAGGAAGGTACGGGGGTCATGAAAGTAGTGAACAAAGTCAGAATTATATTTTTGCCAGCGATTATACTGCCGATTTTTTTAATGGTAGTATCAATCGCTGCTTTAAGTGTAGGGTATATCCGGACAACCAATGAAAACATTTATTCCAACGGTATCGAGGGGTTTGCCAATCCGTTAAAGACTATGAACAACGAGACAAAGGCCAGCTTTAACGATCTGAAGAGGAGTGCCATTGAGAACCCGGAGAACTTTGAGAGTGAAGAATACTTAAACCGAATCAATGAAGCGTTAAAGAACAAAGAGTCTTATCTGATCGTCAGAAAAGGGAAGACCATTGTCTATCGGGGATCTAAAGAGGACCACACGGAGACCGAGAAGAAGCTTCCCAGATTCGGCAGTGACATCAGCAGCCAGGACAGCGGTGTTTTCCTTGGAAGACCGGAGAATTTTCTCGTGAAGCAGCAGGATTTCCGTTATGCGGACGGCAGCAAAGGCTCCGCTTTTATCCTGACCGATCTGGAGACGGTCCTGCCCCACTATAAGAATATCATCAGTCAGGTATTTTTCTCCATTGTGGCGATCCTGATCCTCACCAGTTTTCTGCTCTCCTGGTTTATGTACTCGGAGTTTATACGTCCGCTGAAGAAACTGAAAGAGGGAGCCGACCGGATCAAGGAGGGAAACCTGGACGACGATGTGGAGATTAACAGCAAGGATGAGATCGGCGAGCTCTGCGCTTCCTTTAATGCTATGAGGGCGGAATTAAAAGAGTCCATCGAGGCAAGGATCATCTATGAAAAGCAGAACCGGGATCTGATCAGCAACATTTCCCACGACTTAAAGACTCCGATCACGGCCATCAAAGGATATGTGGAGGGGATCATGGACGGTGTGGCGGACACTCCGGAGAAGATGGACCGCTATATCAAGACGATTTACAATAAGGCCAATGACATGGATGTACTGATCAATGAGCTTTCCTTATACTCTAAGATCGATTCTAACATCATTCCTTATAACTTCAGAAAGATTGACATCAATGCCTATTTTAAAGATTGTGTGGATGAGATCGGATCGGATCTGGAGCAAAAGGGCATGATGTTCTCATACAGCAATTACTGCTCAGCCAATGTGGCAGTGATGGCTGACCCAGAACAGTTAAAGCGCGTGATGAACAATATCATCAACAATGCATGCAAGTATACCAACAAGGCAAAAGGAAAAGTCAGTATCACCTTAAAGGAGTTAGACCGTAAGATTCAGGTTGCCATCAAAGACAACGGCATCGGCATCTCCAGGGAGGATCTGCCGAATATCTTTAGAAGGACTTACCGGGCAGATATGTCCAGGAATTCTGCCGGCGGCAGCGGACTGGGACTTTCCATCTGCAAGAAGATCATTGAAGAGCATGGGGGAGAGATATGGGCGGAGAGCAAGCTGCGCTCCGGCACCACAATATTTTTTACATTAAACAAGATTGTAGACACCCAGGAGGAAGAGAAAAATGAGTAGAGTTTTAATTGTAGAAGATGAACTGGCTATCGCAGAGCTTGAGAAGGATTATCTGGAACTCAGCTCCTTTGAGGTTGAGATAGAGACAGATGGGGAGAAGGGGTTGAAGCTGGGCCTTTCGGAGGATTTTGACATGATCATCCTGGATATCATGCTTCCCGGCATGGACGGCTTTGAGATCTGTAAGCAGCTGCGGGAGAAGAAGGACATTCCGATCCTGATGGTATCCGCCAAAAAAGAGGATATTGATAAGATCCGAGGCCTGGGCCTGGGAGCGGACGACTATATTACAAAGCCCTTCAGCCCAAGTGAACTGGTGGCCAGAGTCAAGGCCCATCTTGAGCGCTACCGCCGCCTGGTATCCAGCAACTGCCAGGAGAATGATATCGTCGAGATTCGGGGGCTTAAGATCGACAAGACAGCGAGAAGAGTCTATCTGAACGGGGAAGAGAAGGCATTTACCACAAAAGAGTTCGATCTGCTCACATTTCTCGCCAGTCATCCGAATAGGGTGTTTACAAAAGAAGAATTATTTAATAAAATTTGGGATATGGAATCCCTTGGAGATATTGCCACGGTCACCGTGCACATAAAGAAGATTCGGGAGAAGATTGAACTTAACACCGCAAAGCCGCAGTATATTGAGACTATATGGGGCGTGGGATACCGCTTTAAGATGTAGGAGCAGCCATGAGAAGAAAAAAAGATGTAAAGATACTTTATCGAGATAACCACATCGCCGTATGTGAAAAGCCCGCCGGTATGCCCACAGCCGACGACAAGACAGGGGATATGGATGTGTTCCACAGTCTGAAGAACCAGCTTTTTTATGAAGAGAACCTGGACAGAGAGCCGGAGCTGTATATGATCCACCGCCTGGACCGCCCTGTGGGAGGCGTCATGGTGTTTGCCAGAAGCAAGGAGGCTGCGGCGGAGTTAAGCCGCCAGGTCAGGGAGCATATCTTTGAGAAGGATTACCAGGCAGTGGTAAACGGATGGCTTCCGGAGGAAGACGGAGTATTTACGGATTATCTGAAGAAGAATGAAAAGAAGAACGTGTCCGCTGTCGTGGAAGAAGGAACACCGGGAGCCAAGAAGGCGGAGCTTTCTTACGAAGTGCTGGATATGGTGGAGACAGGAGAAGGAAAGTTTTCCTACTGTCTGATTCATCTATTGACAGGAAGGCACCACCAGATCCGGGTCCAGTTCGCAAGCAGGGGATTCGGGCTTTTCGGAGATACGAAATACAACCCAAAGTTCCAAAAGACAAAAAAGCAGTATGAAGAGATCGGTCTCTATGCCACCAGGATTAGTTTTCTCCACCCTGAGACCGGAGAAGCCTGCACCTATAAGGCGGAGCCTTATGGCAGGGCTTTCCGTATGCTGGAGGAGCTGGATTCCTGGTAGAGGTAAGAAAAGAGGATAAAACACATGAAATTCAGACCATGCATTGACATACATAATGGAAAGATTAAACAGATTGTGGGCGGCAGCCTCTTAGACCGGGGAGACTGCGCAGAAGAAAATTTTGTTTCGACACATGACGGAAGTTTTTATGGTAAACTATATAAAAAGCATCAGCTGTCCGGAGGACATATCATTATTCTGAACCCCAAAAGCTCGGAGTATTATGAAGCTGATGTAAAGGAGGCACTGTCCGCACTCCGTGCATTTCCGGGTGGGCTTCAGGTCGGAGGCGGCATCACGGATGAGAACGCAGCCTTTTTTATAGAACAGGGAGCCTCTCATGTGATTGTGACTTCGTTTGTATTCTCTGACGGAGCTGTTCGGTTTGACAGGCTTAGAAACCTTGCGCAGGCAGTGGGACGGGAGCATCTGGTTCTGGATCTGAGCTGCCGCAGGAAGAATGGAGAGTATTATATCGTTACCGACCGCTGGCAGAAGTTCACGGATGTGGTTCTCACAGAGGACCGGCTGAAAGAGCTTGAGAAATACTGCACAGAATTCCTGATCCACGGGGTTGACGTGGAAGGAAAAGGACAGGGCATAGATGAAGATCTGGTGCGCATCCTTGGTGCATATTCAGGGAATCCTGTGACATATGCGGGAGGTATTAAGGATTTTGAAGACCTTGAATTGATCAAAAGAGAAGGAAAAGGGAAAGTAGATGTGACAATCGGCAGCGCCCTGGATCTGTTCGGCGGGCCGATGGAATTTGAGAGAGTCCTCAGTCACTGTGATTAATATTGGAGGAATAAAAAATATGAAACTATGGTATGAAGCTAGCAATTTTACGATTCAGCCCCACTGGGTCATCCCGTTTGCGATTTTGGGGGTGATCGGGTTGATCCTGGTCCTTGCTTCTAAAAAGTCATTTTTTAAACTGCTGGGAGGCGTATGCCTTGTGATCTGCGCCGTAACAGCCTTAAGATTCTGTTACGGTTATGTGAGGATCATTCACACGTATAAACAGGGAGATTATAAGACTGTGGAAGGATATGTGGAGAACTTTATCCCGGCTTCCAAGGGAGGAGAGACCAACGAAGATACGGAGCAGGAGAGCTTCGATATCAGAGGCGTCCATTTTTCCTATGGGGACCGTTTTATCAAAAAGTTCGGATACCATCTTCCGTCCACCCAGGGAGGATATATCAAGAAGGATGGCCAGTATTTAAGGATTGGTTATATTGACACAGAAGATCAGGGATATGTTATTGTAAAGATCGAAGAACGCAGAGCGAAAAAATAAAGGAACTAAAAAGCTGTGCCGCCCGAATAGGGAGGTGCAGCTTTTTGTGGCTTTTCAAAATGACAGGAGGTGTCTATGAAAAAAGTTGTCGTTGCCGGATGTCTGTGTCTGGATATCACGCCGGAGTTTTATAACAGCAAGGATGGGGAGAAAAAAAGCGCGGCCCAGTGGTTTCTCCCGGGAAAGCTGATGCAGGTAGGGGAGGCCTCCATTCACACCGGGGGAGCTGTTGCAAACACCGGACTTGCCTTCCGGCGCTTTGGCGCTGACGTGTCTCTCATGGGGAAAGTGGGGGATGACGCTTTTGGAAAACTGGTGTTGAATCTGCTTGATCAGTACGGAGGAAGCCGCGGAGTTGCCGTTTCAGGGGACTGCTCTACAGCATACACGGTGGTTCTGGCCCCTCCAGGGATCGACCGGATTTTTTTCCACAATGCCGGAGCCAATGATGTTTTTGGATTAGAAGACCTGGACTTTGGGGAGATCGCACAGGCAGATTTATTCCATCTTGGCTATCCGACCATTATGAGGCGGATGTTTGAGCACCCGGAGGAGCTGCTGGAGATTTATGGCCGGGTAAAGGAGCTTGGAGTAAAGACATCGCTGGATTTAACAGCTATTGAGGAGGACAGTGATGCGGCAAAAGCGGATTGGCCGTCACTGTTTCAGAAACTACTTCCCATGGTAGATTACTTTGTACCCAGTGCGGAGGAAATCTGTTTTCTCATCGACCGGGACATGTATAACCAATGGACGGAAAGAGCAGCAGGAGGTGATCTGACAGAAATTCTTGATATAGAGAAGGATATCAGGCCTCTTGCAGAGCGGCTGCTTACATGGGGAGCAGGAGCAGTTCTGATCAAATGCGGAATCAAGGGACTGTATCTTAAGACCGGCCAAAACCGGGAACTGCCGGAGGACTGGAAGGAGCTGGAGCTGTTTGAGCCCAGCTACCGTGCAGACAGGGTCCGCTCTGCCACCGGCGCGGGAGATGTCAGCATCGCAGCATTCCTCACCGGACTGTTGGAAGGAAAAGAGCCCAGGCGCTGTCTTTCACTGGCGGCCGCCGCAGGAGCCTGCTGTGTCACAGAGTTTGACTCACTGAGCGGCCTGCTTACTATGGAGGAGATGGAAGAAAAGATCGACCGGGGATGGGAAAAATATACCCAGTAGGGCACACCGTATTTTATACCCTCCGGGTGGGCGTGCTCTGCACGATAAGGTATGACATTTTCCACATGATTTCCGTTCGGCTCTTAGAATGCCTCACTCCAATCATGTAGAAAATGGACGTAATATCTGCTGGAGAATGTTGCTGCAAGACAAAAGGCACCACTTTACGAAAGTTATTTACCACTATTGGAGGAGCGCATTTCAAAAGCGTGACGGAAATAGTGGTAAATAACTCATAATAATTGAGGCAATACAAGGAGCCGGGAAGGACCCTGTCATTTTGGGAAAAATGGCAGGGCCTTTTTGCGTCTGCAGGAATAAGTTTCTTCCAGGCCATGGAAAGATTTTGTATCATCTTGTTAAAAATGCTTCCGCAGTGCAGAAAGGTATTTGTATTGAGAGGCAGAACCTGTGTGGATATACTTAACACATAGTCATTCATGAATGCTGTCAGACAAACCAAGCACTGAAGGAGAGAAGAGATGAGAAATAGGGCAAATGAAATAAAGAAGGAGATCGTACTTTACTCCAAGATATTAGATGAAAAAGGGCTGGTAAACAGCCTGGAAGGCAACCTGTCCATCATGGACAGAGAGTCAGGCCTGTTATATATTACCCCGTCCGGAACGAGAAAACGTTTTTTAGATGAGGATATGGTGGCTGTGGTAAAAGGCCAGGAGCAGGTAGGGGGAAGTGTGAAAAAATCCAGTGAGTACCTGCTGCATGAGGCAGCGCTGAAGGCCAGACCGGATTGCAGTGCTGTGGCACATCTCCATGCGCCGTATCTGACGGCTTATGCTTACTGTAATAAGACCGTCAGGATCAAGTGTTCCACTACATTTTCACTTGTATTTGAGGAAATCCCATGCCTGCCCTACGGTGAGGCCGGAACCGTACATATTGCGGACGGGATTGAGGAGGCTATAAAAGACCATGACTTGATCCTGCTTGGCAACCATGGCTGTGTGGCAGTGGGAAAAACACTAGAAGATGCAGTGAAAATAGTGGAGGCAGCAGAAGAGGTGTTAAAAATTTACCAGTTGACAAAACAGATTGGGCAAGTAGAAGATATACCGGATGACAAACTGGAATCACTGTATGAAAATCATCCGGGGAGCAGACGAAACCATTATAAATAGGAGGGAGCATCATGAAAGCAGCATTAATGTACGGCCCCGGGGATATCCGGGTAGAAGAGATTGAAAAACCAGCGTGTCCAGAAGGGGGATTCTTACTGAAAGTCATGGCCATCGGCCTGTGCGGCTCCGATATCCGCAATCTGACCACAGATTCAAGAAAAGGGGACTACCCGCATATTTATGGGCATGAGATCGTGGGCGTTATTGAAGAAGTCTCTCCGGGGATGACAGAGCATAAGAAAGGGGACCGGGTCTATGTGTATCCGGTGGATCACTGTCTTAAATGTGAGGAATGCAGGAGCGGACACAGTGAAAACTGCAGCAATGCAGGGGACTATACCTCCAGGCAGGGCGGATTTGCGGATTATGTGCCGGTGACAAAGGAGCAGGTAGAGAGAGATTCTGTTTTCCTTATACCGGATGAAGTAAGCTTTGAGAGTGCCTCATTGGGAGAACCCCTGTCTTCTGTTTATGCATGCCAGGATAACATCAACGTGGGATTTGGGGATACGATCGTCATCATAGGGGCCGGACCCATCGGCTGCTTCCATGCACAGCTGGCAAAGCTTAGAGGAGCGAAAAAGGTGATCATGATTGAGATCAATGATTCAAGGCTTGAGATGGCAAAACAGTTTGGGGTCGATGAGACAGTTAACAGCACCATGGAAGATCCCATTGAGGCAGTCAGGCGCATGACTGGGGGAAAAGGAGCGGACAAGGTCATCTCAGCCAACCCTTCCACACAGGCGCAGGCCCAGTCCATATTTATGGCAAGAAAGGGAGGCATCATCGTATTCTTCGGGGGAACAGCAAAAGGAGCCATGACAGAGCTGGATACCAACTATATCCATTACAACAATCTTTGGATCTACGGACACTTCGGCGCCAGCAGCATCCAAGTGCAGAAATCTTTTGAGCTGGCAATCTCGGAAGACTTTCCAACAGAAAAGTTTATCACGCACATTCTGCCCTTGGAGGAGATCAATAAGGGAATCGAATTAACCAGATCAGGGGAAGCGGTCAAAGTTGTATTGCTTCCGAACCAATAAAAGGAGGACCGGACTATGGCAAAAACATTATCAATCTTGGTTGCATGCGGAAGCGGGGTTGCTACTTCCACCGTTGCCCAGGAGGCAGTAAAACAGATCTGCAGTGAGGCGGGGATCCCTGTAAAGATCGTAAAGAGCACTATGTCAGAAATTCAGTCAAAGCAGGACGATGTGGATCTCATCATGGTGACGACAAACTACCGGAAGCCGGTGAACAAACCGTTGATCAAGGTCTTTGGGCTCATCTCAGGGATCGGCGAGGATAAGATCAAAGAGGAGATCGTCACTGCATGCAGGGCGCTCTTAGACTGAAAAACAAAGAGGGAAGGAGAAGATTATGGATATTTTATTAAAGATTGCTCAGACAATGATCAATATGGGAGCCGTATCGCTGCTGCCCATTATGATCCTTATCCTAGGACTGGTGTTCCGTATGAAGTTCGGAGCCGCGTTAAAGGCAGGACTCTTTGTAGGGATTGGGTTCCAGGGCCTGAGCCTGGTCGTAAGCCTGCTCACAACAGCCATCCAGCCTGTATCAGAGTATTACCAGAAGCTGGGGTCCGGATTTACTACGGTGGATCTTGGTTTTGCCGCCACAGGAGGGGCAGCCTGGACCGTGCCGTTTGCGCCTTTAGCGGTGCCGCTGATCGTGCTGGCCAACTTTATTCTGATTTTTATATTTAAGCGGAAGGTGTTAAACGTTGACATCTGGAATTACATACACTTTTTAATTCCTGGAGCGCTGGCATATGCCCTGTTCCACAGTGCGGCTATCGGTTTGGCGGTTACCGTGGGAATGTCAATTATTTCAGTGCTGGTGGCAGAGCTCATCGCGCCGAAATGGCAGGAGTTCTTCGGACTTGAAGGCACGACCTGCAGTACATTTTCGTTTATCACATTTATGTATCCTTTATCATGGCTGATCAATAAGATCTTTGATAAGATTCCGGGATTGAAGGATCTGGACATCAGCATGGACTGGCTGGAGAGCAAATTAGGAGTATTCGGGGAATCATGCTTTGTAGGATTTATCGTGGGAATATTTTTAGGAATCCTGACCCATCAGCCGATTGAGAATATCCTTGGGATCGGTATGGGCATTGCCAGTGTTCTGATCCTGATCCCGAGAATGGTTTCGATCATGATGGAAGGGATCACACCGATCGGAAACGCGGCCAGCAAATTTATGAAACGCCATCTGGGAGAAGATGCAGAGTTATGGATTGGTATGGATGTTGCATTGGGACTGGGAGATCCGGCCTGTGTCACATGTACTGCCATCTGTATCCCTATCACCATTGCCCTTGCATTTATTATCCCCAATATGACTTACTTCCCGATCGGACTGCTGACCATCGTCTGCTATACCACGGTGTTTTGTGTCATGGCCAGCAAGGGAAATCTTGTGAGAAGCCTGGTCTGCTCCATTGCCTGTATGTTTATCATCGCGTTCTGCGCAAACCAGTTTGTGCCAGAAGCCACGGCAATGTTCAGCGTCACAGGCCTGGACTTAAAAGGAGGACTTGCAACCGACGGATTCTTTGGATTTGATCTTGGAAATGTATTCATCTGCCTGCTGCACAGGCTGATCGGATAGGACTTAAAGAGGTGACAGGAATGAAATCAAAAAATACTTATCTTGTTGTGGAAGGCTCTGCAGAAAACTGGAAAGAAGCCATCGTTTTATGCGGGGAATACATGATGAAAAACGGAAGTGTAGAACGTGAATTTATAGACTCTTGTATTGAACGGGAAAAGGAATATCCAACGGGACTCCCTTCCGCCATACCAGTGGCAATCCCGCACAGCAAAGTAAAGGGCATCCATGAAAACTGTATTTGCTTTCTGAGGCTTAACAAGCCTGTAAGATTCTACCGTATGGATGACAGCGAAGAATTTGTGGAGACCCGGCTGGTGTTTAACCTAGCCATAAAGCAGGCCGAAGAGCATTTAGAATTTTTACAGAAATTAATGCAGTTTGTGATGAATGAACAAGTCATATCCAAGTGTAACAAACTGCCTCTGGAGGCAGTCAGGGAATTATTTCTGGAGGAACTGGAATAATAGAATATGGCATTGCGGGAGACTGCAATGCCTGTTCTTAATTCTAATGGACTGAGAGGCTCAGGAGTTGAAGTGGATATATCCACTTTGTGATCTATAAAAGGAGTAGAAGAAAGATGCGAAGGCGAAGTACAGAGATTATACAAAAAATAATCAGAGACAGTGACCGCACGCTGACTGTGAGAGAGCTGGCTTCCCATTATGGCATATCCCAGAAAACACTCAAGAATGATATCAAAGAGATCAACCAATTCCTGCGGACGATCCCTGTGGGTGAGATCAGAACCACAGAGGAAGGAAAGCTGATCTTAGGAAGTGATTTTGATGAAGATGTGGTGGAAAATTATCTCTATGAGATGGATGCATATATGTACAAGCTATCACCGAAGGAACGGCAGATCTATATCTTGATGGAACTGGCGTCATCCCAGACATATATCACCATGCAGCATATTGCGGAGGAACTGTATGTGAGCCGCATTACCATTGTAAACGATATGGAAGTGATAAAAGAGAGTATGAAAAGCTTTCAGGGAAAACTGATCCTGGACTCGGGAAAAGGAATGCTGCTTAAATTCCAGGAAAAGGAAAGGATCAGCATCCTGGTTGAATTATACCGCTCCATCGCTATCAATGTGGAAAATGAAGGTTTCTTTCAGCGCATGATCTTAAACCGCATGGAGATCAAGCATAGTTTTTCCATCCTCTTTGAGTATATGCAGGAGTACATGAAGGTCAGCAATCTTGTGTTCATCGAGGATGTATTTTACGATATCGTGCTGTATCTGTTTGTGGTATTTAATTTCTGCAGGAGGGAAGGCAGAGCAGTCACAGGCAGGACTCCTCTGTCGGGGATTGACCATATGATCCTCTATGCAGGCCATATGCTGGAAGTGACTGTTACCGAAGATATGATGAAGGGATTCAGGGAGTATATCGCGGACCATAAGCTGTATTCTTTTGTAAAGACGGTGGATGAGATCGAACTCTACAAAGTCATCATGAATTTTGTGGGAAAGATTGACCAGGAGATGAACCTTGATTTGGTGAGTGATACAAAACTGATGGACTCTCTCCTGATGCATATAAGGAGCATAAAAGACTGGGGAAACTATGAGGTGGAGCTGCCTAAGGAATATGATTCCTCTATCAATTATGAAAGGCTGGAGGAATTGGTCAGTCAATATGCCTATATACTGGAGGGGTTTCTCTCATATCACCTCAGCGGCAACATGAAAAAATCAATAGTGATCCATATCTGTGTGGCGATCATCAGAAACCGCCGCTATCTGCCCAAGATTTCCGTGGTTATCGTCTGCCCGGGAAGCATGGCCACCGGAAAATATTTAGAGGCGCAGATAAAAAACTATTTTGATTTTAACATTATCGGCGTGCTGGCGGCCCACGAAGTGATCGGACGACTGAAATACAACGCGGAGCCTGTGGACTTTATCATTTCCACCGTACCGATCCACACAAAGGAATATCAGGTCATAAAGGTACACCCGTTTCTGCAGATGGACGATCTAAATCAGATCCAGAGGCTCACATTTCAGAAGCACACTTTAAAACCAGCTACAATGCAGCATAAAACAGAGGTCCTATTAGGCCAGATCCGCACGATCATAGAAGACGAGGAGCTGGCAGACACGCTCTGTAAGACCATCGGCGGGGTGATCAAAGAGTATCAGAGGGAAAAAGGAAAAGAAAGAGTGAATCCTCTCATGGAACTCTTAAGAGAAGATATGATCGAGATAGAAGAAGCCTCCATGCCCTGGAGGGAGGCCATGCACCGGGCAGCCGCGCCTCTGGAAGATCAGGGATATATATCCGCTGAATATATTAAAAAGTCTATTCAGAACGTGGAAGAATACGGGGATTATATTGTGGTGAGCCGGGGAGTGGCCCTGGCCCATGCGGGCAGAGAGCACGGGGTATATAAAGATGGTTTGAGCCTTCTGGTAATAAAAGAGGGAGTCATTTTTACGGAATCAGAAGATCCGGTATATCTGTTGTTTTGTTTTGCCTGTGTCGGAGAAGAAGAATACCTGGAGTTGATCAAAAGGATCATTCAGCTTGGAAGGGCAGAAGGAAAAATAGAGGAAGTGCTGGCTCTTGCCGGCACCAAGGCGGTTTATGAATATATGACAGCAGAATAATGGGCAAAAAAATACAGACAGAAGTGCAAGTCTTCTGTCTGTATTTTTATTTCTTGCCTGATAAATTGCGGGATGCTTCAATCGTTTTCTTCTTAAACTTCTTAAAGAACCCTTTTGTTTCCTGCGGCGGTGCTACATTCCGCAGGTTATGAATTTCGGTAATATATATGCCGCTGACTTTGGCTTTGATCTCAGCCTTTACTGGCACTTGGTCATAAATCAGTTCATCACATAACAATGGAGTGATTTTTGGTCCGATCTTTACTTTGACCACAGGTACTTTGGCGATCTTGGCACGTTTCGGAATCTGGTCAATGACCATTTTCGGAAAACCTGCTTCTGTCATCTTCATCTTCTTTTTATCAATGACCAGCATTGAATACATCTGTGCTGCACTTTCCAGCTGTTCGCGCTGGACTTCCTGCTTTTTCTGAAGTTTGTTTCCTACAAAATACAGAATGGCAAGAACAGCAAGAACTACGACCGCGATAATCAATAAAACCATCCATACTTGCATTTCTTTCTTCCTCCTGGCTCTTTACATCTTTAACTTCACGCCTTCACACGGCATGCCTAAATGACATTATATCATCTTTTCAGGCCATTGTCTTATGTTTTTTTCTCATTTCGATAATTTCTTCACGAACTGCGGCGCCCAGGTGTTTCTGTGTCTGGCGGTCCAGCTGGTCAGGGTAGATCGGCGGACCAAATGTAATATGCACTTCAGTTGGTTTTACTGTATATTTTTTATTATTCTCCAGGATATCTGCTGTTCCGGAGATGGCCATAGGGACAACGGGAACATTTGCTTTCAGGGCCGGTCTTAAGCTTCCCTCCTTAAAGGCGTGGGGTTCCTCATCCTGGCTTCTGGTCCCTTCCGGGAAGATGACCATGGAAAAACCGTTCTTCAGATACTCTGTCCCTTTGTTGATGGTCTTCATACCCTCTTTTATATTCTTCCTGTCCAGGAACAGGCAGTTGATGAACGTCATCCAGTGGCTCAGGCACGGAATTTTGCCCATCTCGTTCTTGGCAAAAAAACCGGCTCCGTGTGGAGTGGCCACGTAGCTGCACAGGATGTCATAGTAGCTGCTGTGGTTGCCCACAAAGAGGACTGCGGTGTCCTCTGGGATATTTTCACGGCCGTCCACAATGACCTTTGTTCCAGCAAAACGCAGGCAGGTCTTAAAGGCATTCATGATCATTGACTGAGCCTTTTCGGCTCTGCGGTGCTCCTGTCCAGTCCTGTTCCAGTGGTCAAACAACGGGTATAGGGGAAAGGTCAGAGTCAAAAAGAAAAACAGATATATAATATCAGCAAAAAAACGAATCATAGAGATTCTCCTTTCAATACTTTGACATATTTAAAACTTATACTTTTTGGGATAACAGCTGATTCTTCAGATCATACAAAGGCTTTGACAAATCCACATATACGTTCTGTGGGTTCACCAGACGCCTTGTCTCGTCCCAGAGAGTATTCAGCTCGCCGGTGCAGTAATCCCTGATCTCCATGGCGGAAGGGTTTTCGTATACACACTGTCCTTTCAGGAACACTGGAACGAGAAGTTCTCTCAGTGTATAGGTTCCACCTATGATCGTTGACTTCTTCCATGTGGCGGTCGGATCGAAGATCACCAGATCTTCTTTGGAGGAATAAGACTCTTGCGTGAGACAGATCAAATCCGCGCGGATCTTTCCCGTGGTCTTATCGTAAATCCTGTAAACCGTCTTATTGCCGGGGTTGGTTACTTTTACAGGATTCTCTGAAATCTTTATTTTTGCTTTAAACTTTTTCTCATCCTTATGCTTTGCAGCTGCCAGCTTATAGACGCCGCCAAAGGCAGGGCAGTCGGAAGAGGTGATCAGTTTCGTGCCTACTCCCCAGGAAGTGATCGGTGCACCCTGGAGCTTCAGGCTCTGAATCAGGTTCTCATCCAGGTCGCTGGAGGCAGAGATAATGGCCTCAGGGAAGCCGGCCTCATCCAGCATTGCCCGGGCTTTCTTGGACAGATAGGCCAGATCCCCGCTGTCTAGGCGGATGCCGATCTTTTTAGGCTGGATGCCCTGTTCCCTCAGTTCTTTGAATACACGGATCGCATTGGGGACACCGGATTTCAGGGTGTCGTAAGTGTCTACCAGCAGCATGCATGCATCCGGATATAAGGTGGCATAGGTTTTAAATGCGGTGTACTCATCCGGGAAACTCATGATCCAGCTGTGGGCATGGGTACCCAGCACCGGAAGATCAAACATCTTCCCGGCGAGGACGTTGGAAGTGCCGTCACATCCTCCGATCACTGCGGCTCTTGCCCCGTAAGTGCCTGCGTCTGCACCCTGGGCACGTCTCAGGCCGAATTCCATCACACCGCTGCCGCCGGCCGCATAGACCACGCGGGAGGCTTTTGTGGCGATCAAACTCTGATGATTGATGATATTTAAGATGGCAGTCTCAATGAGCTGGGCCTCCATCATCGGTGCGATCACCTTCAGCAGAGGCTCCATGGGAAATACAACAGTACCCTCCGGTATGGCGAAAATATCGCCGGTAAAATGGTATCCTGCAAGGTATTCCAGAAAATCTTCGTCAAATATGTCAAGGCTTCGCAAGTAGTCAATATCTTCATATGAAAAAGACAGATTTTTGATATAGTCAATGACCAGGTCAAGTCCGCAGGCAATGGCATAGCCGCTGCCGGATGGGTTGTCCCGGTAAAAGACATCAAAGATCACAGTCTCATCATTGCCGGACTTATAATATCCCTGCATCATGGTCAGTTCGTACAAGTCCGTCAGCAATGTAAAATTTCGAGTCATCATCCCCCGAATCTCCTTTGTGTAGTTAGTTTCTGACTAATCGTCATATTTATTATATTATATCATAAATAGTGGAGAAAAATCCAATGTATCAGAGTTCTGTTTCCAGTATTGTCAAGAGCTGCTGTTTTACGGATTCTTCATCCGGCCCCTCAACCGTAATCGATAATTCGTCTCCGCATCCGGCCCCCCCAGGGCCATCAGATCAATCGGGTTCTGGGCGGCAGCCTCATTTCCATTGCAGGAAAGGAGAATGGAACAGCCGGTACTTCTGGATAAAGCGATGATGGACACGCATGGACGGGCGTGAAGTCCGTTATGTGCTTCAATCTTATAAGAAAGTGTTTGCATGAGATAAAACCTCCAAATGTTACCTGATTAATTTTGGTATTTTGATATAATCTTATTACTTTCTATGGTAACATATTGTGAAAGAGAAAATCCATAAAATTGTATGGATATCACGAATTTCATAATGAAATGATACGATAGCTGGAGGGAGAGCTATGGAGAGAGAGAAAAAGACCAACAAAGAAAGACTTTTTGAACAGATCGAGAAGAAAGCAAGAGGAGAAAAGCAGGGAGTTGATGCCTCTCGGCTTGCCGAATATCTGGGCATTCCAAGAAATCTTGCCAGCAGCCTGCTCAATGAATTGGCAGCGGAAGGAAGGATCAGAAAGATTAAAACACGGCCGGTTCTGTTTTACTGTGATGTTTTGGAAAAAGAAGAAAGAGACGAAGAGAATCCATTTCATGGATTTATTGGTTATGACAAAAGCCTGAAAGACCAGGTAGATAAATGCCGTCTCGCCGCAAGCTATCCTAACAGGGGAATGCCGGTCATGATTCTGGGACCCAGCGGTGTTGGGAAGAGCCTGCTGGCGGAATACATATACAGATATGCAAAATATAAAAATCTGATCCCTGAGGACGCACCGTTTGTTGTCTTAAACTGTGCGGATTATGCCAACAATAAAGAACTGTTGTCATCTATTTTATTTGGTTACAAAAAAGGAGCGTTCACCGGCGCCTCGGAAACTACAGAAGGACTGTTCCAAAAAGCAGATAAGGGCTATTTATTCCTGGATGAATTTCACAGGCTGCCGCCAGAAGGACAGGAAAAACTGTTTCGTTATATTGACAAAGGGGTGGTGGCGAAGATTGGTGACAGCAGCCAGGAATCCAAAGTGGATGTGCGATTGATCTTTGCTACCACAGAAGATATTAGTACAATGCTGGACACCTTTATACGAAGAGTCCCGGTGATGATCGAGATCCCTCCTTTTTCAGAGAGAACCATTGAGGAGCGGTTTCAGATCATCTGCAGCCTGTTTTCACAGGAAGCGGAGACGATGGACTGTACATTCCGGGTTAGCAGCAATGTAATCAACCAGCTCTTGATGCTGGATCTAAAGGGCAATATCGGAAGCCTGAAAAATGCAGTAAAGCTGTGCTGCGTTGGCGCATTCTGCAGGGAAGACGGAGACATGGTGAAAGTAAGTGTCCGGGATCTGAGCGATCATTACCGCTTTGAACGGGGAAAGTCCCAGATACAGTACATCACGGAAGCAGTCGTGATAGACAAGGATTGGAAACCCAAAGAGACAGCCAGGTTGAAGGTAGAGAGGGTTCAAAACAGCTTAGACTTCGGTGAAGTTTGGCGGCTTTTGGGAAGATTCCAGAATCATGGTATTTCTCAGGAGCGTTTCCGGTCCAAAGTCTATAAGATGCTGGAAGGTTTCACTGGAGGGGTAATGGACCTGAGCGGTGATGAGATGACAGAGGGCATCTATCAAGGGGCTATTGAAAAAATCTTGTATTACCTGCAGAACAACTATGGCCTGCAGTATAATGGGACTATGGTGACTGTATTGAGTAGAACCCTGCTCTTGTTCAGCAGAGATTTAAGTTATTCGGAAGAAGAGGTGGAAGCTCTTAGAAAAACCGAAGAGCTGATCCGAAGGCAGTTGTACAGATGTTATAAGATGAGTGCCATATTTTATGAAATGGCCAGACAGACCATTGACTATGAGGCATGCCCACAGATGATCCGTATTTTTGTTGCATTATATTTTTTCTGCAGGATGGATATACAAAATGATCTGAGCAATGCGGTCATAGCAGCACACGGACATGCCACTGCATCCAGTATTGCCAGCATGGCAAACCGGATGTTTGGACAGTATATTTTTGAGGCTTTTGATATGCCGTTCGATATAGAGAAAAAAGAGATTGTAAAAAAGGTCAAGTCTTACTTAAAGCGGGTGGACACATCCAAAGGGCTCCTGCTGTTTGTGGATACAGGCTCACTGCTGGATATTGCAAAGGATATCCAAAATGAAGTTGAGGGTGACCTGGGGATTATTAATAATATCACTACCCAGATGGCCATGGAAGCAGGGGAGAGAATCCTAAGGCGGGAAGGAATCCATTTTATCGTGGAGCAGGTTGTCAAAAATAATGTGACCAATTTTACTTATATCAAACAGAGAAAAAAAGCTGACGCTATAGTAGTATGCTGCATTACAGGCATCGGAACGGCAATCAAGATCAGGGATATGTTAAGAGAGAGCTTTCGGGAGACGGAAGTGGAAGTGGCTGCCTGCGAATACCAGGAGCTGGTCTCTAAAAAGTCCCAGTGCGGAGTATTTCACAAGTATAATGTCTTATTTGTCATTTCCACTATTGAGTTGGAGATCCAGGATGCACATACGCTGCTTTTAAATGATCTTGTGACAGAGAAAGGGAAACATCTGATAGAAGAAGGGTTAAGAGAAAAGTATCCGGAAAAGGTGATAAGACAGGTGATGACAAACATCATTAAGGGCTTCAGCATGAGAAATATCATCGGACAGCTTACGATCCTGAATCCGGATAAAATCATCCTGGATGTGGAGGAGGCGGTGGAAAAGATAGAAGCGGTTCGTAATACTGCATTTTCTGTAGATCTGAAAAAAATGCTGTATATTCATATCTGCATCATGGTGGAACGATTGATCCTGGAAAAAGGAAGACTTCCCCAGGGAGATGAATCCGTGTTTGAGAAGTGTCACCCGGATTTCATAAAAAGTGCAAAAAACAGCCTATCTGTCATTGAATCCAAATATAATGTGTCAGTAAACCTGAGGGAACTAAAATTAATTTACGAATTGATTACTGGAAAAAGCGGAGGTCCTGCATAGAATTGCAGGGCTTCTTTTTTTATGTCCTATTTAGTTGGCACAGCGTTTGCTATATAGAGTTATATAAACTTATTACAGCCACATGCAAAAGGAGGACTGAGATGATAGGAATGGTCATAGCGGCACACGGGGGATTCGGGAAAGAGCTTCTGAACAGTGTATCACTGGTTGTCGGACCTGTTTCGGATTGCGCTTCATGGTCCCTGAATCCCGGGGATAACATTGAGAGGACAGGACTTAAACTACAAGAACTTTTAGAAACACTGGATAAAGGGGAAGGAGGAATCGTTTTTACAGATATCTGGGGAGGTACACCGGCTAATCTGGCGCTGAAATACTCCAGAAACAAAAAGATCAAAGTAATCTCCGGAGCAAGCCTGCCGATGTTACTGGAATTTATGGACATACGAGAGGAACTGGGACTTCAGGAAACTGCAGTCCGCTGCGTAGAAGCAGCAAGAAAAGGGTCCGTCATCATTAGTGACCTGTTTAATGAAAGGAGGAAGGAAAATGGCTGAGGTTCAGATCGCAAGAATTGATTATCGCCTGATACATGGGCAGGTGGTGACAAAATGGATGAAGGCTTACCCGGCAAAACGAATCGTCATCGTGGATTCAGAGCTGGCTCAGGATGATTTTATGGCGGATATTTATATGATGGCCGCGCCGGCAGGTACAAAAGTAGATGTAGTGGAAACAGAACGGGCGGCAAGTTTTCTGAAAAATATCAAAGGAAGCGTATTTTTATTATTTAAAAATGTGGAATCCTGTTATCAGGCTTTTTTTGACGGAGTGTCGTTTCCAAAACTGGTAGTGGGAGGGATTCCCACGGATGCGGGGAAGGTACTGGTTTACAGCAGTATTTATATGAGCTCGTCTGAATACGAAAAACTGGAACAGATCAGCGGAGCCGGGATCGAGGTTATCTTACAGTCAACGCCGGATGACTCCCATGCAGAGCTGTCAAAGATTAAAGAAAAACTATAAGAAGGAGGATTCATATGGACGTACAAACGATTGCAATGGCTGTTGCCATGGGTTTACTATACTGGATTGCCAACGGGTATCTGGGATATACCTTTTGGATCTCAGTGGGTACACCGTTTACTATGGGACTTGTGGCAGGTTTGATCTACGGGGATGTGGCAACTGGTATTATCCTTGCTGGAAGCATTAAACTGATCTACCTGGGGGTATTTGCTCCGGGCGGGCAGCTTCCGGCTGATGAAGGGATTGCCGCAGCGTGTGTGATTCCCATAGCATTAAAGACAGGAATGGCACCGGAAGTGGCTATTTCGCTGGCAGTGCCGGTGGGGCTGTTAGGGGCTTTCCTTTATAACTTAAAAAAGATTGTCAACTGCATGTTTGTTGTAAAGGCAGACAAATATGCGGAAGAGGGAAATACAAAAGGGGTCTGGCGCTGTGCCAGTATCTGGCCGTTCCTTTTAAGTTCCCTGCTATTTTTTCTCCCAGTTTTTCTCGTAAACATCTTTGGAGCGGATGTAGTGAAGCCTGTCTTAAATGCCATACCTGAGTGGCTGATGCATGGACTGGAAGTTGCGGGAGGAGTGCTGCCTGCTGTCGGATTTGCAATGATCATCTACATGATTGGAAAAGCAAAATATATTCCGCTGTTCCTGATCGGATTCTATCTTGTGAAAATCTCAAATATCAATACGCTGGTTGCGGGAGTGTTTGCGGTCTGCATCGCTGTCACAATGATCGTGATGAAGCGGGAAGTAAAGGAGGAGATAGCTGATGAGTGAGAAAATAAATATAAAAGAAGCAGTGGAAGTAGAAAGCAGGGAAGATTCTGTTCTTACAAAAAAAGACATTGACAAGGCATACTTCCGCTGGTGGCTGACAGCGGAGATCAGCGCCAATTACGAGAGAATGCAGGGACTTGCGTATGGGGCCAGCATGATTCCTGTTTTAGAAAAATTGTATCCAAAAAAAGAAGAACTCTCAGAAGCATTAAAAAGGCATCTTGCTTTTTTTAACACGGAGGCCACTTGGGGAAGCATGATCTTTGGCAGCGCTATTGCCATGGAGGAGGAGAGGGCAAAGCATAAGGAGATGCCGGGAGAGATGATCACCAGTTATAAGACCGGACTGATGGGACCGGTAGCTGGAATCGGAGATACCGTGGATCTGGCTACAATTTTTACTTTGGTAAGTGCGTTCTGCTGCAGCTTCGCGGTAAAAGGAAGTCTGGCTGCTCCGATCATCATGTTTCTGTTAGGCACAGCAATGTATGTGGAGGGCCTTATTTTTCACAGACTTGGTTATAAGATGGGACGATCCTCTGTCAAAAATATTATGTCCTCAGGCACCTTAAAGGATGTGATAAACGGTGCAAATATGATCGGTATGTTTATGATGGGTGCACTGTCAGCAGGATTAGTCAGTCTGTCCACTGTAGCAAAGACCAAATCTTTTAATCTACAGGAGACTTTAGATTCTATCGCACCGGGTATACTGCCTCTTCTTGTGATATTCCTGGCATATTACGGACTGAAGGGCAGAAAGATGTCTGCGCCGAAGATTGTTATTCTTATCATCCTCATATGTGTTGTAGGATCCTTAGTGAAAGTCTTATAAGAAAGAAGAGGGGGCGGTAGTATCAGTTTGATCAGCTGTAATTTTTATTCCAGAGCACTGAAACGCAGTACACGGTTTTTTGCAGCTTTGCCAAAAGAAACAGTCAGGGGAAAGCTACAGGTGCTCTATCTGCTTCACGGGGGAGGAGATGATGAGACCAAGTGGATCCGCAGGGTTCCGATTGAAAGGATCTTCTCCGGATGCAAGGTCCTGGTCATTATGCCAGACGGAGGTCTCAGTTACTATACAGACACGGTCTGTGGAGAACATTACTGGACCTATTTAAGCCAGGAACTGCCGGAAGTGGTGAAAACCTATTTTAACGTGTCTGAAAAAAGAGAAGATACATTTGCGGCGGGGCTGTCCATGGGTGGATACGGGGCAATGAAGCTGGCGCTGCTCAAACCGGAGAATTTTGCAAAAGCAGCGTCCTTTTCTGGGAGCCTTGATATGGTGAGGGAGATCAAGGTTGTTTTGTCCGACACAAAAGAACGAAAAGAGTTTCTCGGTGATTATGAAATGGATGAAACCTTTTATACATCTATCTTCGGAAACCTGGATCGGGTAAAGGGAAGTCCTGCAGATATATATTATCTATTAGAACAGCATAGAGGGAATATTGAAATCCTTCCAGAAATATATCAGTGTTGCGGTACGGAAGATTTTCTTTATGGATTTAACCTGATCTTTCGGGATAAGTTAAAGGAAATGGGAGCCAGGGCTGTATTTGAGCAATGGAGCGGAGGCCATGACTGGGTGTTTTGGGAGGAGGCTCTCCGGCGTGCGGTGCGGTGGTTTTCATTTAAAAAAGAGTATATACTTTGTTAGGAGGGATGAGTTTGGCATTCATACTCTGCGATTTTTATTCAAAAGCCATGGGCAAAGATACCGGGATAGATATGATCTTTCCTGAATATGGACAAATCGGTGAGGACAAGATAAGGCTTTGTCTTCTGCTGCATGGCCAGGGACAAGATGCCTCTTTCTGGATCAGGCGTACAGATATTGAGCAGACCGCCGGGGAGCAGAATCTGGCAGTTGTCATGCCGCAGGTGGCGGAAAGTTTTTTTACTCCGATACCAAATGAAAAAAACTTCACGAGATTCCTGAGGGAAGAACTTCCGGATTTTTTAATACAGACATTCCCATTTTTATCTGAAGACGCAAAAGACCATCTGATCGTTGGAAACGGGAAGAACAGTATGGGGAAAATCCGGGAGACCGTGGAAGCTGGATGTTCTTTTTATGACAGCGGGAAATGCCTGCCCTGTGATTTTAAGAGTGAGGACCTTAGGGATCTGTTGTCTCAATGGCAGACCTGCGCGGATAAAGAGGAAAATCCGGAAGGTAGTTGACATTTAAAAAAACCTATACTAAAATAAACACAAACAAAAATTTTTAAAATAAAACGTTGACAGAGACAGTACTTATGCTGTAAAAGCAGAGAGCGAGTCAGGGACGGTGGGAGCCTGATGCAAGTAGCACATAAGGAATATCACTCTTGAGTTGCAAGCTGAACAAAGTAAGCTGTGCCGGCATCCTCCGTTATCAGGATAACATATGATAGTATGTGAAATAGGTGGTATAGAATCAACAAGTGTTGTCCTATTTTAGGACAGCACTTTTTTTTATTCCATAGGGAAGTTATCCCTATGGAATAAAAAACGCTCCGCGAGGATCGCACTGCGGCGGTAAGGATTTATGTCGCCAATGCGACCCGCCGCAGGCGGAGAATCCCGCTTGCGGGATTCTTTCTTGTTCCATAGGAAAGTTCTCCTTATGGAATAAAAAAGTCCTACGGGCGTTATGCACACAAATGCGTAAGGAAATCATCAATAATAAAAGGAGAAATAAGCGATGTACAAAAAAGTATCTTCCGACTTGAATTTTGTTGACCGCGAAAAACAGACAGTAGAGTTCTGGAAAGAACACAAGATCTTTGAAAAGAGTATAGAAGAAAGAAAAGGGGACGACACCTACACCTTTTATGACGGACCTCCCACGGCCAACGGAAAGCCTCATATCGGACATGTTCTGACACGTGTTATTAAGGATATGATCCCCCGCTACCAGACAATGAAGGGGCATAAGATCATCCGGAAAGCCGGATGGGATACCCATGGTCTGCCGGTAGAGCTGGAAGTGGAGAAAAAGCTTGGGCTGGACGGAAAAGAACAGATTGAGGAATACGGTCTGGCTCCGTTTATCAAAGAATGTAAGGAAAGTGTCTGGAAGTATAAGGGTATGTGGGAAGATTTCTCAGGTGTGGTAGGCTTCTGGGCAGACATGGACGACCCATATGTCACTTACCACAACGACTATATTGAGTCTGTCTGGTGGGCGTTAAAACAGATCTGGGACAAAGGGCTTCTTTATAAAGGATATAAAATCGTGCCTTACTGCCCACGCTGCGGAACTCCGCTTTCCTCCCATGAAGTAGCACAGGGATACAAAGATGTCAAAGAGAAGTCAGCCATCGCAAGATTCAAAGTAAAAGAGGAAGAGGCCTACATCCTGGCATGGACAACAACACCATGGACCCTTCCCTCTAACGTGGCTCTCTGTGTGAATCCAAATGAAACCTATGTAAAAGTAGAAAATGACGGATACACTTATTATCTCGCAGAAGCATTGTGCGACACTGTTCTCGAAGGAGAATATAAGGTATTAGAGACATACAAAGGGACTGATCTGGAACACAAGGAATATGAGCCGTTGTTCCCGTTCGTCACACCAAAAGAAAAAGCATATTATGTGACCTGCGACACCTATGTAACACTGACCGACGGTACCGGAGTGGTGCACATTGCCCCTGCGTTTGGTGAGGACGATGCCCAGGTGGGAAGAAAATACGGACTGCCGTTTGTACAGCTTGTGGACGAAAAAGGTGAGATGACAAAAGAAACTCCTTGGGCCGGTACCTTCTGCAAAGATGCAGATAAACTGATCCTTAAGGATCTGGAAGAGAGAGGGCTTTTATTTGCCGCTCTTGATTTTGAGCACAGTTACCCTCACTGCTGGAGATGTGATACTCCGCTGATTTACTACGCAAGAGAATCCTGGTTCATCAAGATGACGGATGTGAAAGACCAGCTGATCAAAAACAACAATACCGTCAACTGGATTCCGGAGAACATTGGAAAAGGACGTTTCGGAGATTGGCTGGAAAACGTCCAAGACTGGGGTATTTCCAGAAACCGTTACTGGGGAACACCATTAAATGTCTGGGAGTGTGAGTGCGGACACCAGCATGCCATCGGTTCTATTGAAGAATTAAAGAGTATGTCTGACAATTGTCCGGATGACATTGAACTCCACCGCCCGTATATTGATGACGTGACTGTCAAGTGTCCAGAGTGCGGAAAAGAAATGCACCGGGTGGAAGAAGTCATCGACTGCTGGTTTGATTCAGGATCTATGCCGTTTGCGCAGTGGCACTATCCATTTGAGAACAAAGATGTCTTTGAGGAGAACTTCCCTGCGGACTTTATCTCAGAGGCGGTGGATCAGACAAGAGGATGGTTCTATTCTCTCCTGGCAATCTCAACCCTGCTGTTTGACAAAGCTCCTTATAAAAATGTCATCGTGCTGGGCCATGTCCAGGATGAGAATGGACAGAAGATGTCCAAGTCCAAAGGCAATGCAGTTGATCCTATGGAAGCTTTAAAGGAACACGGCGCGGACGCCATCCGCTGGTACTTCTACACAAACAGTGCACCGTGGCTTCCGAACAGATTCCACTCCAAAGCTGTGACAGAAGGCCAGAGAAAGTTTATGGGAACTCTGTGGAACACCTATGCATTCTACGTTTTATATGCGGAGATCGACCAGTTTGACCCGACAAAATACAGCTTGGATTATGACAAGCTTCCGGTTATGGACCGCTGGCTCTTATCCAAATTAAACTCTTTGGTGAAGACCGTGGATGAAAACCTGGGCGCTTACAGAATCCCGGAAGCCGCAAGGGCTCTCCAGGAATTTGTCGATGAGATGAGCAACTGGTATGTGAGACGCTGCCGTGAGAGATTCTGGGCAAAAGGAATGGAGCAGGATAAGATCAATGCCTATATGACACTCTATACAGCACTGACCACCGTCTGCAAGACTGCGGCTCCGATGATTCCGTTTATGACAGAAGAGATTTACCAGAACCTTGTAAAAAGCGTAGATGCTCAGGCTCCTGAGAGCATTCATCTGTGCGACTTCCCGTCCGTGGATGAAAGTATGTATGACAAAGAGCTGGAAGAAAACATGGACGCTGTCCTGAAGATCGTTGTTCTTGGGCGCGCGTGCAGAAACAGTGCCAGCATCAAGAACCGTCAGCCGATTGGTCAGATGTACGTGAAGGCTCCGGCCGAGCTTCCAGATTTTTATCAGGAAATCATCCGGGAAGAATTGAACGTGAAAACCATCGAGTTTACTGAGGATGTTTCAAACTTTACCACTTATAACTTTAAACCTCAGTTAAAGACTGTGGGACCAAAGTATGGAAAACTGCTGAACGGTATCCGCAAGCATCTGACGGAACTGGATGGAAACAAGGCCAAAGCAGAGTTGGATTCCAAGGGAGCGTTAAACTTTACCGTGGATGGTATGCCTGTGGAGCTTGCAGAGGAAGACCTGCTCATTGAAATGGTGAAACAGGAAGGCTTTGTGACAGAGGCAGACAATGAATTTACGGTAGTGCTGGATACAAATCTGACAGAGGAACTTCTGGAAGAAGGTTTCATCCGTGAGATCATCAGCAAAGTACAGTCTATGAGAAAAGAAGCAGGCTTTGAAGTCATGGATAAGATTACGATCTCCTATGAAGGAAATGAAAAGGTAAGCGGCCTGATCTCCAAAAATAAAGATACGATTATGGGAGATGTGCTGGCCACAGGCATTGTGTCAGGAGCTGTGGCAGGCTTTACAAAAGACTGGAACATCAACGGAGAAAAAGTGACTCTCGGAGTGGAGAAAAACGAAGTTTAACATCTTGCCGTGTACGGCAAAGACCTTTTATGAGCGGGGAGGATGCACATGGACGCCGATTTTGTAAACCTGATCCCGGAGAATCTTGACAGTGAGCATTTATGCTGCATCATCCGCAGCCGGAAACCCCATCCAGGGGTTGAGGCAAAGCGGCAATGGCTGTCAGAACGGCTGGGGGAAGGACATGTTTTCCGCAAATTAAATGAAAAAGCTGTGGTTTTTATCGAATATGCTCCCCTTGAAACTGCCTGGGTTCCCATAACTGGAGACAATTATTATTATCTCTACTGCTTATGGGCTTCCGGCAGCCATAAAGGAAAAGGATACGGGAAAGCCCTGATGGAGTATTGTCTGGACGATGCCAGGAAGAAGGGGAAATCCGGCGTCTGTATGCTGGGAGCGAAACGGCAGAAAGCCTGGCTTTCTGACCAGTCATTTGCGAAGAAGTATGGTTTTGAGGCTGTGGACTCAACGGATCAAGGGTATGAACTGCTTGCCCTTTCCTTTGACGGAACAGTGCCGGAGTTTACAGAGAGTGCCAAAAAGCAGGTAATTGAAAACAAAGAACTGACTATCTATTATGACATGCAGTGCCCCTTTGTTTATCAGACCGCCAAGACGGTGAAGCAGTATTGTGAGGCCAATGACGTACCTGTCTCTTTCATCCAAGTGGACACTCTGCAAAAGGCAAAGGAACTGCCCTGCGTTTTTAATAACTGGGCTGTATTTTATAAAGGAAAATTTGAGACGGTCAATCTGATCGATGCCGGCTGGTTAAAGAGACTGCTCAAAAAATAATAACAGGGTTCCGGCATCCTGAAAAAAGGGAGGTACACAGCATTTGTGTGTCTCCCTTGTTCATTTATTTTCATTGTCTCCAGTTGACATTATGTCCACTCATCGAAAGTTATTTACCACTATTTCCGTCGCGCTTTTGAAATGCGCTCCTCCAATAGTGGTAAATAACTTTCATGGAGCAGCCCCTTTTGTCTTGCAACAGCCATCTCCAGCAGACATTACGTCCATTTTCACCAGTTCGGAGGTTTTGCTGAAAGTTAGAAAATCTTACGTCCCTGAGACAGCAAGCCGGAGAACTGGTGAAAATGTCATACTTTCTGTCTGTCTTGAATAAAATAATAAGACGGACAGGAAGGAGGATTTTAATGAGAAATAAATTGTCCTACCTTTTCTTTTTGCTGTTTCTGTTCTGCAGTGTCCCATATCTGCTGACAGTGGTGCTTTCAGGAAAAGAAGAAACAAAACCTGTGGATTTTCAGACCCACAGCAGCGGCTATACAGTGACGGTGAACGGGAAAGCCATGGATTTGGAGACATATCTGCTGGGTGTCCTGCCCACACAGATCTCTATGGATAATGAAAAGGAAACTCTAAAAGCCCAGGCCGTGATCCTGAGAACAGATATCATGCGGAGAATGGACGGCAGAAAAGATGTCAGCCAGGATTCACTGCCATATAGATATGAGGAAGACAAAAATCTGGAGGAAAAGCTGGGAAAGCAAAAATATAAGATCACAGACCAGTCAAGGAAGCAGGCAGTGGGTGAGACGACCGGAGAAGTCATTACCTGTGAGGGCAAGTACATACAGCCGTATTTCCACGGCATCAGCGTGGGGACCACGCTCAGTGCCAAGGAGTGGTTTGGGAAAGATATCTCTTATCTCCAGGAAAAAGACAGCTTAAAGGATGTGGAATCTCCGGAGTATATGACAGGGATTCCTGTGACATATAAGCAGGTTGTGACTCAGTTAGAAAAAGAAAAAAAGATCAAGCTGACAGTGGAGGAGGCCAAAAAGTCCATCAGGATCAAAGAAAAAACAGGAAACGGATATGTGAAGCAGGTGCAGATCGGGAAATATGTCATGTCCGGAGAAGCCTGGGCCAAATGTTTTCAGCTGAATTCCACCAATTTCTATCTGGAGCCGTATGACGGAAAACTCAGAATGGTTGCGCTGGGAAAAGGTCTTGGATTGGGAATGTCCCAATACGGGGCAAACGAGCTTGCGAAGGATCAAAAAAGCTATAAAAAAATATTAAAATATTATTACACAGGAATTCAGATCACAAAATTGTCCGATCAGTGAATAAAGCCTCAGAATTCGGTAAAACTATCCCTGAGGTGATGAAAATGAAAGGACATAACCGGGACGTCTCTTCCCCATTAAAGAAATACTATGCGGTGATGCTGGTAGGACTGGCCCTTTTTATCGGGATCATGACATATTACAGCATAGAATTTAAAAATAAAAGAGACTTAGCAAAGCAGCAGGTAGACTTGAACAAAGATTCTGTCGGTGTCAATAACGGAGCCACCGAGGGAACCACAGAAGCAACAACAACCGAAGCGACAGAGGCAGAGACTGAGAAAACCACAGAGACAATGAGCCAGAATACGGTATCATATGATGGAAAGACAAAGCTCGCCTGGCCGCTGACAGGAAACGTTTTAATGCCTTACAGCGTGGATTCCACAATCTATTTTGAATCCCTGGACCAGTACCGGGTAAATAAAGGAATCATGATCGAGGCAAAAGAGGGAATGGCAGTCAAAGCCCCAAAAAGCGCAAAAGTCGAAGAAATCCGTAAGACAGAAGAATTTGGACAGACTGTACTCCTTGATTTAGGAGACGGCTACACAGCTCTCTATGGACAGCTGAAAGACCTGGCTGTGAAAGAGGGGGATTCGGTTACAAAGAACCAGATCCTCGGCAAAGTAGCGGCTCCTACAGACTGCTTCACATTGGAAGGTGCCAACGTGTACCTGCAGATGGAAAAAGACAAGAAGACAATTAATCCAACCAGTTATTTAGAATAGTGGAACAAAGATCTGAAAATATCGTATACTATATAAGAAGCAAAAATAACAGTCAATGTTTTTTCTACTTTACTTTGCTTTTTCGAGTATCTTACTTTTCACATCTTTGGCTGCTGTAGAAGAAAGGCTGCCGCTTCGGCAGCTTTTTCTTCGAATAAAATACGAAGGGATATACCAATGAAGTGCTATACATATGTTTTAAAGTGCAGTGACGGGAGTCTCTACACAGGATGGACCAATGACATTAAAAAACGTCTGAAAGCCCACAATGAGGGCAGAGGCGCCAAGTACACAAGAGGCCGGACACCGGCAGAGCTTGTGTACTTGGAGGAATTTGATACAAAAGAGGCGGCCATGAGAAGAGAAGCCGCCATAAAGAAAATGAGCCGGGCAGAGAAACTGAAACTGCCCGGCTTAAAAGTGTAATATTCTTAAACAAAGAACATCATGATCAGATGGCATGCGCTGCCGCCCATGACGAACAGGTGAAAGATCTCGTGCAGTCCAAAGTTTTTCCAGTGGTTTTCAAACCAGGAGAGCTTCAGCGCGTAGATGATGCCGCCCACGGTGTAGATGATGCCACCGGCAAGAAGGAGGCCGAAGCACAGGGCAGACAGCTTGTGGAACAGCGGAGCAATGGCTATGACACAAAACCAGCCCATGGCGATGTACATAACGGATGACACCCACTTGGGACAAGTCACCCAGAACATCTTAAAAATAATTCCCAGGATAGCGATGATCCAGATGGCTGTGAGAAGCCCGTATCCAATCCTGCCGCCCAGTACGATGGTGCAGATCGGGGTGTAGGAGCCCGCGATCAAGATAAAGATCATGGCATGGTCCAGCTTTTTTAATATCTTCATCACATGCTCCGAAGAATAAATGGAGTGGTAAGTTGTGCTGGCCGCATACAGACCCGCCATACTCAGTACAAAAATTGTCAGAGAGGCAATACGGACAGTATTATGGGTGGGAATGCTGTTGATGATCAAGGGGATCCCTGCAACAATGGACAAAACCATTCCGATAAAGTGTGTGATAGCGCTTCCGGGATCTTTCAGTCTAAACTTCATAATGTAAACCTCCGATATATACTTGGGTCATAAAATATTATATGTAGTAATCAAAACTATATTCGATGTATTTATATACTACTACTACACTATGTCCATTTCAAGGACTTTTCTTATATTTATAAAATGTTAAGATTTTATTTGACATATGTCATTAATGTGGTATGATTATAAGTGACATATGTCAAGAATAGTTCGGTAAAGGAGGGAATGGATGCCAAGACCAAGAAAATGCAGACGAGTCTGCGCAATGCCGGAGAACCAAGGGCTTGAGCCGCTGGGAGGCCGGGAGAACTGCTGCGGGAGCAGGATCGTGATGAGTATTGACGAATATGAAGCCATTAGACTCATTGATTGGGAAAAGCTTACGCAGGAGCAGTGTGCAGTGCAGATGGGGATTGCCAGGACAACCGTCACAGGTATCTACGAATGCGCCAGGACCAAACTTGCGGACGCTCTTGTTCACGGAAAGGTTTTAAAGATACAGGGGGGAGATTACACCCTGTGTTCTGAAAATAAAAAAGAATGCAGCAGACACTGCTGTAAAAAAGAAAAGGAGAAATAACATGAAAGTTGCAGTAACTTATGAAAACGGAGATATTTTTCAGCATTTTGGCCACACAGAGCAGTTTAAAATTTATGAGACGGCAGACGGAACAGTAAAGAACAGTGAAATTGTATCTACAAATGGAAGCGGACACGGTGCTTTGTCTGGATTTCTAAAAGAACACGGAGCGGATACCTTGATCTGCGGAGGCATCGGCGGCGGAGCACAGGAAGCCCTGAAAGAGGCAGGAATCACTTTTTACGGAGGAGTTTCCGGTGATGCGGACCAGGCAGTGGAAGATCTGCTCAAAGGCTGTCTTGCTTATGACGAAAATGTTATGTGCAGCCACCACGGAGAAGAACATCAACATGGAAGCTGCGGGGAACACGGCTGCGGCCGTCATTAATTGTCGAGAGACAATCGCATAGTCTTCTTGACGTTGAATAGGAAAATATGTTATAGTGGATAACGTTGTTGCTCTGGATTGTCAGCATGCCTGACAACCCGGAGCATTATTTTTGATTGAAAGAGAAAGATACAGAGGAATTTATGGACGCAGTAAGATTTGATGAATTAAACATTGACGATAAAATATTAAAAGCAGTAAAAGAGATGGGGTTTGAAGCAGCCTCACCGATCCAGGGAGCAGCGATCCCTGTGGTCCTTGAGGGTAGAGATATTGTAGGTCAGGCACAGACCGGAACAGGAAAAACAGCAGCCTTTGGTATCCCGCTTTTAGAGAAGCTGGATCCGAAACTGAAAAAGCCGCAGGCCATGATCTTGTGCCCTACAAGGGAATTGGCGATCCAGGTAGCAGATGAGATCAGGAAACTGGCGAAATTTATGTCAGGGGCAAAAGTGCTCCCGATTTATGGAGGACAGAATATCACCAACCAGATCCGTTCTTTAAAAACAGGAGCGAATATTATAGTAGGAACGCCGGGCCGTATCATGGACCATATGCGCCGCCATACCTTAAAATTAGAAGATTTAAAAATGATCGTTCTGGATGAAGCGGACGAAATGCTGAACATGGGATTCAGGGAAGATATAGAGAGTATCCTGGTAGAAGTGCCGGAAGAACGCCAGACACTGTTGTTCTCCGCTACCATGCCAAAGGCAATCCTGGATATTACGAAAAAGTACCAGAAGAATTCCAAGCTGATCAAAGTTGTGCGCAAGGAATTGACCGTACCAAACATTGAACAGTTTTATTATGAAGTCAGGCCAAAACAAAAAGTAGAAGTTCTCTGCCGTCTGTTGGATATGCATTCTCCGAAGCTCTCCATCGTATTCTGCAATACAAAGCGTATGGTAGATGAAGTGACAGGGGAGTTGAAAGGCCGTGGATACTTTGCGGAAGGACTTCACGGAGATTTAAAACAGAGCCAGAGAGACCGCGTCATGAAGAGTTTCAGGGGCGGACGTGTGGATATCCTCGTGGCAACCGATGTGGCGGCCAGAGGGATTGATGTGGACAATGTGGATGCAGTCTTTAACTATGACCTTCCTCAGGACGATGAGTTTTATGTACACCGGATTGGAAGAACCGGGCGTGCGGGAAGAACAGGAAATGCATTTACCTTTGTGGCAGGAAAAGAAATCTATAAGTTGAGAGATGTACAGCGATACTGTAAAACAAAGATCAAGGCAAGACCGATCCCAAGTTTAAATGATGTCCAGGCAACCAGAGCAGAAAAGACTCTGGAAGAGATCACGGGGCTGATTGAAGAAAATAATCTGGACAAATATGTGGATATGCTGGATGAATTCATCAATGAGACAGATTACACTGCATTAGAGATTGCCGCGGCATTCTTGAAAAAGCAGATTTCTGAGAATGAAGAAGAAGTCCGTCAGGGAGATGATTTTGGGGACACCGGCGCCGAAGAAGGAATGGTGAGATTATTCATCAATATCGGTAAAAAGAAAGGTGTCCGTCCGGGAGACATTCTCGGAGCCATCGCAGGAGAATCCAGTATTTCCGGAGATTTGGTAGGAGCCATCGATGTCCATGACCAATATACCTTTGTGGAAGTGCCGAAAGAAGTCGCAAAAGACGTACTGTATGGCATGAGCCATGCTAAGATCAAAGGAAAGAGTGTCAGCATGGAACCGGCAAATAGAAAATAAACAAAAAGCACTATGTCAGAATTTTTTCTGCATAGTGCTTTTTTCTATTGACAATGTACATATGGTATTCTATACTAAAAACAGTAACAATTATTATTATGAGAGGAGGAGACCTATGCAGCCGGCAACAAAAAAAAGCAAGCAGAGGGATGCTATCATCAGATTTTTAATGGGCAGAAAAGACCATCCGACTGCGGATACGATATATGTTAATATTAAAGAAGAATTTCCGAACATCAGCTTAGGTACGGTTTACCGCAACCTGGCACTGCTGTCAAGCCGGGGTGATATCTTAAAGCTGAGTTATGACGGCGGGGCAGACAGGTACGATGCCAACGTTGATCCGCACTATCATTTTATATGTAAAGAGTGCGGGGAAGTTATCGACCTTGAGATGGATCCCATCGATCATGTGAATACGATCGCAAGTGCCCACTTCAAAGGTCGTGTAGACGAGAATGTCACTTACTTCCGTGGAATCTGTGAAAAATGTTTAAAAAAAGATATTGACAATACAAAATAGCGGTGGTATTATTAAGACAACAAGAAAACAGTAACAGTTACTATTATCTGAACTCGCTTTCTTGAATAGAGTAGAAACAGTAAAATAAATAAATTAAAAGGAGATCATTATTATGAAGAAATGGGTTTGTACAGTATGCGGATATGTTCACGAGGGAGAAACAGCACCAGAGAAATGTCCAACATGCGGAGTTCCTGCAGAGAAGTTCAAAGAGCAGACAGGAGACAGAGAATGGGCAGCTGAGCATGTAGTCGGAGTGGCACAGGGAGCCAGCGAAGACATCATGGCAGACTTAAGAGCAAACTTTGAAGGAGAATGTTCTGAAGTAGGTATGTACCTTGCAATGAGCCGTGTGGCACATAGAGAAGGATATCCGGAGATCGGATTATACTGGGAAAAAGCAGCATTAGAGGAAGCAGAGCATGCAGCAAAGTTTGCTGAACTGCTTGGAGAAGTATTAACAGACAGCACAAAGAAAAACCTTGAGATGAGAGTTGACGCAGAAAATGGAGCAACAGCAGGTAAGTTTGACCTTGCCAAGAGAGCAAAGGCAGCGAACTTAGATGCGATTCATGACACTGTACATGAAATGGCAAGGGATGAAGCCCGCCACGGAAAAGCTTTTGAAGGTTTATTAAAGAGATATTTCGGTTAAGAATAAATTATAAAAGGAGACTGCCTCATCGCAGTCTCCTTTTTAGTGCGTCATAGAAGCTTAAGGCTCCAGGATATTTTTTACCACATCTGCATCGCTTAAGTAGACCATCTTTGATCCTTTCAGCTGCACATAGTAGTTTTCTTTGTCCTTATCTTTTGAGCCGATATAAAGGGTGAGATTTTTGGTTTTCTTTGAATCCGTATCCTTATAGGTGATATCCACCGAGATGCGGGATTTGCTGTCAAGCCCATACTTGGACAGCTCTTTGTCTTTCACTGAATAATTCTGGCAGTCTCCGAAGGTGAATACCCCAAGACCCCCGGCGATATTGTCCATATCAGTTTTTGATTTGGATGTGTAGGTCTTTTTCTTGCCACTGCCAGTTATTACGACCTTTTTCAGATTTCCGCTGCTTAAGGACGGGAAAGTATCGGTTTTCATCATATCCTTAAGGGAGTAGGATAGGTTGGAGAGCAGATCAGCGGATACCGTATAAATCTCTGATTTATCATCTAGGGTCAGATAATAGTTGTCCCCAGAAGCATTTCCAATGTAATACGTCGTTTTGGTTCCCTCTTTATCCTTTACCTTAATGGTATATGCTGGCTTTTCCAGGCCGTAGTCTTTCAGGCTGTCCCCATTCTTGAGCCTGCGCACTGCCGTTATCTTTTGAAACTGGGATGCCATGGTGTTTAGATAGCTCTGTTCCAGCGGATATGCGCTGTCTTTTTCATAGTACCAGGTCCCGTCCTTTTTTACAAAAGACAGATCCTGTCCGTTGTTGTAGGAGATGGACGTGATGGCCTTCATATTCTTTACAGTCAATTGTCCAGAAGAAATTTTTCTCGCTGATTGGTTTTTCTGGTAAAAGGTGATTCCGGCATACAGGGCTAAAAGCCCTGCAAATACCAGAATCAGGATCATCAATGTTTTTTTCTGTCTCATAGTGGTTCCCTCCTTTACCTTCTTCTGCGCCTGAACCAGATTACAAAGCCTCCGGCGATGACCACAAAAGGAATCACAAAGATGATCAGGATACTGAAAATACCCGGATGGGCGATGGTGTTATATGTTACCTGAAGACTCTTTGGCGAGATGGATATATTGTCAGCATTGTCCAGGTTAGCTGTGACGGAATTCATAAATAACGTAAGGTTTTCAAGTGTCGAGAAGGACTGTGTGACCTGTTCGTCAATGAGCATATTGCTGCCGAAGACTGTCAGCCGGCTCTCCTTTTTTTCCTTCTTGCCGCTGCTGTTTTTGACAGTGACCGATTCCGTGGAAGCCGCGCCAAGTATATAGGTTCCCTGTGTCTGTTTTTTCTCGGTGACGGCATAACCGCTGTCAGAAGTGGTCATAAAGGACTCTACACTGATCGTATCGCGCGCTGGGTCTGTCTGTGTCATACCTTTTGAGTTGATCATAAGCACGGAATTTGATGAAATACCGGAGGCCATATCGTCGCTCACAGATAAATTCGGTATGAGATAATAATAATTTCCCTGATAGCAGCGGTCTCCGTCTGCGATATATCCGTTTGCAACTTTTAGCCCATAATCTTCAAGGAGTCCGTTGAGGCGGGGCATCTTCTTATTTGTATAAGTCAGAAGCGTCATGACCTTCCCACCCTTTTTTAGATAAGAAGACAACACTTTGGCCTCATCCTTCGTCAGATCACTGGTCGGTCCGTTGAGGATCAGAAGATCGCAGTCCTTAGGTATGGAAGAGGCAGTCAGGAGATTCAGTTCTGACGTAGAGATCCTGGATTTTTCCATCAGGCTGGTAACGGAGGAGGAGAGAGCGGCCTCCCCGTGTCCGGAAGTGTAATAGGCCTTATATTCCTTTGTGTTGGTCACATAATTCACAGCACTGGTCAACTGTCCGTCTCCGTCAAACTGGGTAGCAGAAGTGGACGTATTATAATAGGAAGATTCAGTGACTAGAATATCGTCGAAAGAGATCGAAGTCTGCCGGCCTGTTTTCTCGCAGGATACGACAATGCTGTTCTTTTCCGTATCATATTTTGTCAGTGCGGAAGGGTGCAGTACGGGGTCGATCCATTCCATTTTCAAATGGCCGGAGAGAGACACGTATTTGCTGATGAATGTTTTGATGCGGTCGTCAGTGCTGCTTTTCTCCGCGATCACATAAAAGGTTACATCGTTCTCCAGATTCTTTATTAGTTTTTGGCTTTTGGATGAGATCTCATAGATATTGGTATCACTGATATCAATCTGCCGAATCTTTTGGGGCAGCTGGCCCACAAGAAGGTTAAACAGGATTACGATACCAATGACTACGGCAGTGACGGCAACACTGTAGGAGCCCTTTCTGGAATCCTTTGTCTGAAACAATTTTTTTATTTTTTCCAATTCAATTCCCCCCCCCCCCTAACTCCATCGTCTTTTCTGAAATGTCTGTATGGTCAAGAAAACAAAAAGAATGATGATGGAGAGATAGTATAAAAGCCCTCCGATATCAAAAATGTAATTCTGGGCAAAATTATAGAAAACGTCGGTCAGGACAAAATGCTCCAGTATGTCATGGATCAGATTTTCAAAGATGGATGATTTTATAAAATATACCGCGATGGTTATGGCCACTCCGGCGATCTCCACAGTACCGGCGATCACCTGATTCTTTGTTATATGAAAGATTAGGCCGGCGGCCAGTGTCAATACAATGATGAGGACGATGACACTGCTTAAGGCGCTGGTGGGGACATAGTTTAAAAGGTTTTCCAGCATATATAGAAAAAACAAAACCCCGCATGTGCTGATCGCCGCAATGACCGGACTCTCAGTCAGAGAGGATAAAAACATGCCGATCCCGATAAACACACAGCCCAGAAGGTAAAATGCCAGGATGGAAGTATAGTCCACCAGTAGATGGGCATTTCCCTGTAACTTAATGATCAATGGAAACAGGCAGTAGATCAGACATGGGATAGCGAAGACGGTGATCATCGCAAAGTATTTGCCCAGGATGATCTTGGGCAGGGATACAGGGGAGGTAAGCAGAAGCTGATCTGTTTTATTTTTTCGCTCTTCGGCGAAGCATTTCATAGACAGCACCGGGATTGTAATCAAAATAGCAAATATAACACCGGACAGAGAATAAGCAAAATAGGGATATCCGCTGCTTAAGTTATATACCATGAAATACACACCGCCGATGATGGTGAGAAATGCCACAAAGGCACACCCGATCATAGAGGTAAAATAGGAACGGAGTTCCCGCTTATAAATTGCTTTCATCTTCGATCTCTCCTTCCTGATCATCACTATCTGTATCGGTTAACTCAAGGAAGATGTCTTCCAAAGTTGTTTTGGAAATATAAATCCTGGTGACCGGTATCTGTTCCGCTGCAAAGGCCATGGAAATATCCTGGCAGATCTTCTGGCTGTCTTCTGACAGTTCCAATACCAGATCACAGGAATCACCGGTATGTCCTTTCCAGGAGATATTTTGGATACCGGGGATGGTATCCAGCACGGATTGTATCCGGGAAGGATCTGACATGACTGTGAGTTCAATGTTGTCTTTCCCGCGGGACATATGTTCCAGCTGAGCAGGGGTTCCCTCGGCGGCCAGCCGTCCTTTTGAGATAATGAGCACGTAATCACAGATCTCCTGGACCTCCGCCAGGATATGGGAACTTAAGATCACTGTATGATCCTTGGCCAGTGTACGGATCAGCTGCCGGATCTCGATGATCTGTTTTGGATCCAGTCCCACGGTTGGTTCATCCAGGATGATGATATCAGGAAAACCGAGAACTGCGGCGGCAAGACCGGTCCTCTGGCGGTATCCTTTGGACAGGTTGCGGATCAGACGATGTGAGACTTCGTTGAGTTTTACGAGGCTGCACACCTCATCGACTTCCGACTCCCGGTCTTTTTTTGGAATATCTTTTAGTTCAGAAACAAAGCTTAAATACTCCCGGACCGTCATATCCAGATAGAGCGGTGGAATTTCCGGAAGATATCCGATGGATTTTTTGGCTTTTTCCGGTTCCTCGAGGATGTCACATCCATTTATGAGGATTTCTCCGCTGTCAGCACCGATATATCCAGTCATAATATTCATTGTGGTCGACTTTCCAGCACCGTTTGGGCCAAGAAAACCATAGATCTGACCTTTCTCAATTGTAAATGACAGATCATCCAATGCCAGATGGCTGCCATACTTCTTTGTAAGATGTTTCACTTCTATCAATTTGTTACCTCCTTTTGTCTAACTCTATTTAGAATAAGGGAGAAACCTAAACATAATGTGATGAAAGTTTGACAATTTTGTGTTCTTCTTTTATCCGAAGGTCTGTTGCAGGTCTTTTTTTTTATTTCCATTTCTGGTATAATCTTAGAAAATAATTTCTATGTGACCTGCATTGTGTGAAAAGGGGCGATGACTATGAGAGTAAAAGGCGTCAGACTTTACGGGGTAAAGGACATCAGGATGGAAGAGTTTGAACTTCCAGAGATCAAAGAGGATGAGATTCTTCTCAAGATTCTCTGCAATGGAATTGCCATGTCTACATTGAAAGAGATCACACTTGCCCAAAGGCATCTGCGGGTACCGAAAAATATCCGGAAGTATCCGATCCTGATCGGGCACGAGTTCGCCGGCATCATTGAACAGGTGGGGGATAAGTGGAAGGAGCAGTATCATCCGGGAGATAAGTATGTAGTTGTTCCTGAGATTCCGGACCAGATCGAGTCCCCGGGGTATTCCTATGAGTACTTTGGCGGGGCAGCCACTTACTGTATTGTCCCGGGGGATGTGATCGAGAAGGGATGCCTGCTCAATTTTGATGGAGAAAGCTTTTTTGAGGCCACAGTGGCACAGGCACTGTACAGCATTGTGGGAAGTTTCCATTCCAATTATCACAGCAAGCCGGGCTCCCATGAACACATCTCCGGTATCAAGCCGGGCGGCAACACTGTGATTCTGGGCGGATGCGGACCCATGGGGCTGATGGCAGTACGTTATGTGCTGACTATGGAACAAAAGCCAAAACGGCTGGTAGTGACAGACATTAACGATGAGAGGATTGCTAAGGCCAGGAGGTTGATCCCGGTGCAGGAGGCACAGAGAAATGGAGTGGAGCTTTATTACATAAACCCGTCCATGATGGTGGACCCTGCCTCCGCACTGCTGGCCCTGACCAATGAAAAGGGCTACGATGACGTGTTTGTCTATGCGCCGCCCAAGAATGTGGCGGAGACTGGAAACAGGATCATGGCCATGGACGGCTGCATGAATATCTATGCGGCCACGGCGGACAAAAAGTACCGGGCAGGCATGAATATCTATGGCAGCCATTATCTGAAGACAAAGCTGATCGGGTCCTCCGGGGGACTCAGAACCGATATGGAGGAGGCCCTTCAACTGCTTCGTGACAAGAAGATCAATGCGGCCATGAATATCACACACATCGGCGGCCTTGATGCGGTGGTGGACACCACTCTGTATTTAAAGAAAATGCCAGGGGAGAAAAAGATCATCTACACACATATCACCATGCCGCTGACAGCCATTGAGGATTTCAGGAAGCTGGGGAAAGATGATCCCCTGTTTGAGCATCTGGCGGACGCATGCGATGAGGCCGGGGGATTCTGGAATAAGAAAGCGGAAGATATCCTGCTTGGCAGCCATATGGCCCAGGATTAGAAAAACGGATTTTTTCACCGTTATTTCCTAATAACTTCCTTGCATATTTGTATGTGAGTTAGTATAATATAGGAGTGAATTTACTTGACAAGTTCGGGTATAAATAGGTATACTTTGATAATCAAACTATTATGAGGTATGAAGGAGATTAAATTATGTTAGAGAAAATGAAGGAAATCATTGCAGAACAGTTAAGCGTTGATGAAAGTGAAATTGCGTTAGAGACATCTTTCAAAGATGACTTAGGAGCTGACTCCCTGGACTTATTTGAATTAGTAATGGCATTAGAAGAAGAGTACGATGTAGAGATTCCGTCTGACGACCTGACAGAGCTTAATACTGTCGAAGATGTAATCAACTACTTAAAGAATAAAGGCGTAGAAGATTAAGATTGACAAAATATTGGCTTATAACTGATTTTTTGAGGTTATAAGTCAATTTTTTAGAAACAGATATTTTGAAACTCAAAGTAATTGACGAGGTGATAACGATGGGTAAAATTGTTTTTATGTTTCCTGGGCAGGGAGCACAGTATGTCGGTATGGGACAAGAGTTCTATGAGTATTTTGAACACAGCAGAGAAGTATTTGAAAAAGCAAATGAAGTGTTGGATATTGATGTGAAAGCATTGTGCTTCGAGGAAAATGAAGACATCAACATCACGGAATACACACAGGCGGCCATGGTGACAGCCAGTGTTGCTATCCTTAACGAGATTGAAGCCATGGGCATAAAACCAGATATGACGGCAGGATTAAGTCTTGGAGAATACTGTGCCCTTGTTGCCAGCAAAGTCATGAGCTTTGAGGATGCGGTCAAGGTTGTCCGCCAGAGAGGAATCCTTATGCAGGACACGGTTCCTGCCGGAGAGGGTGCTATGGCAGCTGTTCTTGGCATGAAGAAAGAAGAGATTGAGGCCGTACTACCTAAAGTGGACGGAGTTGTCTCCATCGCCAACTACAACTGTCCGGGCCAGATCGTCATCTCCGGAGAGGCAGCGGCGGTAGAGGCAGCGGCGGCAGCCCTTAAAGAAGCGGGGGCCAAACGGGTGCTTCCGTTAAAGGTCAGCGGTCCATTTCACTCTGCCATGCTTAAGCCGGCCGGTGAGAAACTGCTGGAAGTCCTAAAAGATGTGGAGGTTCATGACCCGCAGATCCCATATGTATCAAATACCACTGCGGAATTTGTTACTTCCGGGGACCAGGTAAAAGACCTGCTGGGAAAACAGGTTTATTCTTCTGTCCGTTGGGAACAATCTATAGAGAAAATGATACAAGCCGGAGCAGATACTTTTATCGAGATCGGCCCGGGAAGAACCTTATCCGGATTTATGAGAAAGATCGACCGGAAGATGAAGGTGGTCAATATAGAGAAATTAGAAGATTTGAAAAAGCTTGAGGAGGTCTTATGATGTTAGAAGGAAAAGTAGCTGTTGTCACGGGTGCAAGCCGTGGAATTGGCCGTGAAGTGGCGCTGACGCTTGCAGGATACGGGGCAAAAGTCATCGTCAACTACTGCGGATCTAAAGAAAAAGCTGAGGAAGTGGTGGCAATGATCGCTGCAGACGGCGGAGAAGCCAAAGCGTACCAGGGAGATGTTTCAGATTTTGACACAGCAAAGGAAATGATGGCTTCTGTGAAAAAGGAATTTGGAGCCATCGATATTCTGGTAAACAATGCAGGCATCACAAAAGACAATCTTGCCATGAAAATGAGCGAGGAAGAGTTTGACCAGGTCATCAACATCAATTTAAAAGGGACCTTTAACTGTATGAAGCATGTGGCAAGAATCATGCTTAAGCAGAAATCAGGACATATCATCAACATGTCTTCTGTCTCAGGGGTGATCGGAAATGCAGGGCAGATGAACTATTGTGCTTCTAAAGCGGGAGTGATCGGTATGACCAAATCTCTGGCCAGAGAGCTGGGTTCCAGAGGGATCACGGTCAACGCAGTGGCACCTGGATACATAGATACAGAGATGACGGAAGTACTTTCAGAGGATGTAAAAAAAGGTATCCTTGATACGATCCCGTTAAAAAGAGTGGGAAGTACAAAGGACATCGCAGAGACTGTAGCATTTTTAGCATCTGACAAGGCGTCCTATATTACTGGACAGACAATCAGTGTAGACGGCGGAATGGGAATGTAAAGGAGAGCAGCATGAAGAATTTAAAGAGAGTTGTAGTAACCGGCATGGGCGCTATCACTCCGATCGGAAATAGTGTAGAAGAGTTCTGGGACGGAATTAAGAATCAGAAGATCGGGTTTGCCCCGATCACTCATTTCGATGCCAGCGAATACAAAACCCATCTGGCAGCGGAAGTAAAGGACTTTAAAGCAAAGGATTACATGGATCCGCGATCTGCGAGGAGAATGGAACTTTTCTCCCAGTACGCTGTGGCCGCGGCTAAGGAAGCCATCGAGAATTCCGGTCTTGATCTGGAAAAAGAAGATACGGCAAGGATCGGTGTGTCTGTCGGCTCTGGTACAGGAAGCTTACAGATTGTAGAAAAAAGTACAGAAGTGATCCGCACAAAGGGACCTAACAGGGTTAAACCTCTGGTCGTCCCTATGATGATCTCCAATATGGCAGCGGGAAATGTATCCCTGGCCTTTGGCTTAAGAGGCAAGAGCATCAACGTGGTCACTGCATGTGCCACAGGAACACAGTCTATCGGAGAAGCTTACCGCTCTATTCAGATCGGTGAGGCGGATGTCATGGTGGCAGGAGGAACCGAGGCCTGTATCACACCGGTAGCGGTAGCGGGCTTTGCATCTCTGACAGCGCTTAGCGGATCTGAAGATCCAGAACGTGCCTCTATCCCATTTGATAAAGAGAGAGATGGATTTATTATCGGAGAGGGAGCCGGAGTTGTTGTGCTGGAGACATTGGAGCATGCCAAAGCAAGGGGAGCCAAGATCCTTGCGGAGGTGGTCGGATACGGCGCTACCAGCGACGCATTCCATATCACATCCCCTGCAGAGGACGGAGAAGGCGCTGCGAGAGCTATGCAGTTTGCTATCGAGGAGGCTGAGATCAGTCCAGATCAAGTGGATTACATTAACGCCCACGGAACAAGTACACCGGCCAATGATAAGTTTGAGACAAAAGCGATCAAGACAACCTTCGGCGATCACGCCAAAGATCTAAAGATCAGTTCCACAAAATCTATGATTGGACACGGCCTTGGTGCGGCGGGAGCCATTGAATTTATCACCTGTGTAAAGACTGTTTTGGAAGACTATATTCATCCGACCGTAGGACTTAAAGTGCCGGATGAAGAATGTGATCTGGACTATACATTAGAGCCGGTCACAGACCGTACAGTTAATTATGTCCTGAGCAATTCGCTCGGATTCGGAGGACATAATGCAACGCTTCTGATCAAAAAGTTCGTGGAATAGGGAGGATAGGTAATGAAATTAGAGGAAATGAAAGAACTGATCCAGGCATTGTCAGATTCTGATGTAGATAAGTTTGAATATAAAGACGACGATTTCTCAGTGAAGCTGTCAAAGAATGAGACAAAAGTCATCGCTGCGCCGGAGTTTGCAGCACCGCCGGTACCTGCAGCTGCCGCACTGCCGCAGGCAGCACCCGAGTCTGTTCCTGTAAAAGAAGAGGTAGAGGGAAACGCAGTGACCGCACCTTTGGTTGGAACCTTCTATTCAGCGCCTTCAGAAGGAGCTGAGCCGTTTGTGCAGGTAGGTGATACGGTGAAAAAGGGCCAGATCGTCGGGATCGTTGAGGCCATGAAGCTGATGAATGAAGTGGAGAGTGAGTTTGACGGAACGGTTGTCAGCATCCCTGTAAACAACGGGGACATTGTAGAATACGGGGAACCGCTGGTCATCATCCGGTAAGAAAGGGGTAACATATGCTGAATATAAAAGAAATCATGGAGATTATTCCTCACAGAAGCCCTTTCCTGCTGGTGGACCGCATCGAAGAGATGGAAGTCGGCAAGAGAGCTGTAGGGAAAAAATGTGTGACATATAATGAGCCCTTTTTTGCAGGTCATTTTCCTCAGGAGCCGGTGATGCCGGGAGTGCTCATCATCGAGGCTCTGGCGCAGGTAGGAGCCGTGTGCACGCTCTCTGCGGAAGAAAATAAAGGAAAGATCGGGTTCCTGGGCGGAGTGAACAAAGCAAAATTTCGCGGGAAAGTTGTACCCGGAGACGTGCTTACCCTGGAGATTGAGATGATCAAGGTGAAAGGACCGGTAGGTGTCGGAAAAGGAACCGCGACGGTAGACGGAAAAGTCGTCGCGTCCGGAGAAATCACATTTATGATCGGCTAGGAGGAAGCGTCTTATGTTTAAGAAGATTTTAATTGCAAACAGAGGAGAAATTGCGGTACGCATTATCCGGGCCTGCCGTGAGATGGATATTTTATCTGTGGCGATCTGTTCTGAGGCGGATAAGGATGCCTTACATGCACAGCTGGCAGACGAGACGGTCTGTATCGGACCTGCGGCGGCAAAGGACAGCTATCTAGATATGGAGCGGGTGATCGGAGCTGCCATGGCAGTGGGAGCAGATGCGATCCATCCTGGATTCGGTTTTTTATCGGAAAACAGCAAGTTTGTGCGCATGTGCGAAAAATGCAATATTTCATTTATTGGACCTTCCGCAGACATCATCGACAAGATGGGAGACAAATCCGCAGCCAGAAAGACGATGATGGAAGCGGATGTCCCTGTGGTGCCAGGAACGAAGGACGCGGTTTATGAAGCTTTGGAGGGCAGGAAGATCGCCGATGAGATGGGATATCCTGTCATGATCAAGGCCTCTGCCGGAGGCGGCGGAAAAGGAATGAGGATCTGTGAAGCCTCCGAAGAGTTTGAGCATACATTTGAAACGGCAAAGAGGGAAGCGGAAAATGCTTTCGGCGACGGCACCATGTATATTGAAAAATATATCCGTGACCCGAGACATATTGAATTTCAGATCTTAGCGGACAAATACGGCAATGTGATCCATCTGGGTGAGAGGGACTGTTCTATTCAGAGGCGTCATCAGAAACTGATCGAGGAGTCGCCGTCACCGGCGATCAACAAAGAACTCAGGGAGAAGATGGGCGCCATTGCGGTCAAGGCCGCAAAAGCAGCCGGATACTACAGTGCCGGTACCATTGAGTTCCTGAAGGACCAGGACGGAAACTTCTATTTTATTGAGATGAACACAAGGATACAGGTAGAACATCCGGTCACGGAGTGGGTAACAGGAATCGACTTGATCCGGGAACAGATCCGGATTGCGGCGGGAAGGCACTTAACCTATCAGCAGAAGGATATCCACATTGCCGGGCATGCCATTGAGGTCAGAGTCAACGCTGAGGACACAGAACATGATTTCAGGCCTAGTCCCGGAGTAGTGACAAACGTGCATTTTCCGGGAGGAAAGGGTGTGCGCATTGATTCTGCCCTGTTTACAGGATACCAGATTCCACCGTTTTATGATTCAATGGTTGCCAAACTGATCGTCTATGATAAGAACAGGAAGCTGGCTCTTAGAAAACTTAAGAATGCTTTGGGCGAGTTGGTGCTGGAAGGCATCAAGACAAACATTGATTATCAGTATGATATCATCAACCACCAGGATTTCATCGAGGGGAATGTTGATACCGGATTTATTGAAAGGTTCCAGAAGGAACGGGAAGAAGAGAAAGAAAGCCAAGGTGAAGCATCATGTTAAAAGAAATGTTTAAGAAAAGAACATTGACACCTCAGGAGAAAAAGCAGGCGGAACGGGTAAAAAAGGCCAAAGATACCCTGCTTGAATACCAGGCGCCGGAAGGACTGTTTCAAAAATGCAGCGACTGCGGAAAGCCAGTCTATAATGAAGATATTATTGAAAACTACTATATCTGTCCCCATTGCGGAAATTATTTCAGGATCCGCCCGAGGACCAGGGTTGCCATGGTCCTGGACCGCAATACTTTTGAGGAATGGGATACCGGGCTTACTACATCCGATCCTCTGGAGTTCCCTGGATATTTAAAGAAGCTGGAGCACCAGAAGTCTGTGACAAACCTGGAAGAGGCAGTTATCACAGGAAAAGGAAAGATCGCTGGGAACGAAGTGGCCATTGCTGTCATGAGCGCTGATTTTATGATGGGCAGCATGGGCCAGGTTGTCGGAGAAAAGATTACAAGGGCCATCGAGAGAGCCACTGAGGAACGGATTCCTATCATTATTTTCACCTGCTCAGGAGGAGCCAGAATGCAGGAGGGGATCATTTCCCTGATGCAGATGGAGAAGACTTCTGCGGCTTTAAGGAGACACGATCAGGCAGGGCTTCTGTACATCAGCGTTTTGACGGATCCAACCACCGGAGGAGTGACTGCGAGCTTCGCAATGCTCGGGGATGTGATCCTGGCTGAGCCGGGGGCACTGATCGGATTTGCGGGACCGCGTGTCATTGAACAGACCATCGGACAGAAGCTTCCGGATGGTTTCCAGAGATCCGAATTTTTGCTGGAACATGGATTTGTAGACAAGATCGTAGAGCGGAAAAATCTGCGGAAAGTGCTTGCCACCATTATAAGGAGTTGTTGTTATGAGTCATAATAATTTAACACCATGGGAGAGAGTTGAGATCTCCAGGTCAGCGGAGCGGCCGACCAGCCTGGACTACATCACAACGATCTTTGACCGATATATGTCTCTGCATGGGGACCGCCTATTTGGTGATGACGGCGCTATCGTGGGAGGACTTGCCTCCATCGACGGGATGCCGGTCACGGTGGTCGGACAGCAGAAGGGCCGTTCTACAAAGGAAAATATTAAGAGGAATTTCGGAATGCCTTCTCCGGAAGGATACAGAAAGACCATGCGTCTTATGCGCCAGGCAGAAAAATTTCACCGTCCGATCATCTGTTTTGTGGACACTCCGGGAGCTTTCTGCGGGATTGAAGCAGAGGAAGGCGGCATCGGGGAGGCGATTGCCAGAAACCTCTATGAGATGTCATCTTTAAAAGTTCCGATCCTCTCCATCATGATCGGGGAAGGCGGCAGCGGCGGAGCCATCGCTATGGCTGTAGGAAATGAAGTGTGGAGTATGGAAAATTCCACGTACTCTGTGCTCTCGCCGGAAGGATTCGCAAGCATCCTCTGGAAGGATGGAAGCAGGGCATCCGAGGCGGCAAAAGTGATGAAGATCACGGCAGCAGATTTAAAGGAACTGGGTATCATTGAAAAAGTCATCAAAGAGCCGGAACCTGCAAGTATTGACAATATCATTGAGCTGTCAGAAGAAATGAGGGAAATGATCACTGATTTCCTCAAACGATATAAGAAAAAGACGCCGGATGAGATTGTAGAAGAGAGATACCAGCGCTTTAGAAAAATGTAAGTGAAAGAAAGACCACGGAGGTAATGGAAGTGAAACCATTAAAAATCGGGGATTTAGTTGCAAAAATCCCTATTATACAGGGAGGAATGGGCGTAGGTGTCAGTTTAAGTTCTCTTGCGGGGGCTGTTGCAAAAGAGGGCGGTATCGGGGTACTGTCCGCAGCTCAGATTGGATATGATGAGCCTGACTTTGAAAAGGACCCAGAAGGGGCCAACATGCGCGCCATGAAAAAACATATTAAAAAAGCTAGAGAGATCGCTCCCAACGGAATCATTGGCATTAACATTATGGTGGCTACCAGGCTGTATGCCAACTATGTCAAAGAAGCTATAGCTAATGGGATTGATCTGATCATCTCAGGCGCAGGCCTTCCGACAGAATTGCCTGCTTTGGCAAAAGGGAGCAAGACAAAGCTTGTTCCTATAGTTTCACCCAAAAAATCTGCCCGGGTGATCCTTAAGATGTGGGACAAAAAGCACCAGACAGCACCGGATGCTCTTCTGATCGAAGGGCCGAAAGCCGGAGGCCATCTGGGATTCAAATACGAGGAACTTGTAAACGATGAGACTTATGAAAACTATGACGATACGATCCAGGAGATCATCGACATGGTAAAGCCTTACGAAGAAAAGTATGAGAAGGAGATCCCGGTCATTGTAGCGGGAGGCATTTCTTCCAAAGAAGACATGGAACACTGTCTATCTATGGGGGCTTCTGGTGTGCAGATCGCCACTCCGTTTGTCACCACGGAAGAGTGTGACGCGCATATAAAGTACAAAGAGGCTTATATCAATTGCAAAAAAGAAGATATCACCATTGTTAAGAGCCCGGTGGGAATGCCGGGGCGTGCCATTAAGAATAAATTCATGGACATGGTCCAGAGAGAAGGCAGGATCAAGCCGAAGCACTGCTTCAACTGTATGTCTGCCTGCAATCCGGCTGAGACTGTTTACTGCATCACGGAACGGCTGATCGAGGCGGTAAAAGGAAACATTGATGACGGATTGATCTTCTGTGGGGCTGACGCCTGGAAGTGCAATAAGATCACAACAGTAAAGGACGTAATTGGAAGTTATTTAAGATGAGAAGAGAGAGAGAAAAAGAAAAACGTTATCTGTGGATCTTCATAGGCATAGCTGTGTTGATACATTTAATCCTCCAGAGCGATTTTGGGGATGACTTAATCTTTGGAGCACAGCTGGAACACAAAGCTGTCCTGCCGTGGCTGGTCCACAGGTATCACAGCCTGTCTTCCAGATTCTTGGTTGAGATCTCCATGGCGGCGGCGCTTAAAATGCCGGTTCTGCTCTGGAAGGCTTTAGATATCTTGGTCTGTATCCTGCTGGGTGCAGGACTGAATTATCTGCTGGACAACAAGGGGAAGTGTGCAATTTTCACCGCAGCGCTGCTCTGTGTATATCCATTTATGCATATGGGTTCTGCAGGATGGAGAGTTACCACAGCCAATTATCTCTGGCCTTTGGCCGCAGGGATCGGCTGTCATCTATAAAAGGATTGAGAAGGTCCGTTTTAGCTGGCTCCTGAATGCAGCCATTGTTTTTGGGGTTCTCATGAATCTGGGAGGTATCGTTATGCTCCAGATGAAATATTAAAAATTCATAGTAATCTAAAATCTCCGCAGAAGGATCGTTTGTCCTCTGCGGAGATTTTTTAGTTTTTGCATCTCAAAATTTGCATAGCGAGAGGTCAGCTCAATGAAAGTTCCCAGCGCTGCTATCAGTTTTATGATATCAATACCGATTCTGTCTATGTATGATGAAGCAGTGATAATATACTTACACCAGAACCACATCAGTCATTTCCTGTATGTTGCGCAGCACGTCCCCGGGAATATCTCCGTCGATGATCAAATGGTCGATATCATGCCAGCTTGTGTACTGGATCAGGGAAGATGCTTCGGCCTTGGAGCTGTCTGCGATCACCACATTGGTTCTGGCGTTCGGTATAATGGCCTGTTTTGTCTGGGCATCCTGAAAGTCTGATACAGCGGGACCTTTGTGCTGTTCAAAACCGTTGGTACCTAAGAATGCAATGTCAACCTTCAGTGAGTTAATCAGACTGGTAGCCTGGAAGCCCTCGGCTGCCATGCTGTTTGGATTCAGCATGCCGCCGGTAAGAATCACCTTATTGTTGCTGTGAACCAAGGCATAAGCAGCCTCCAGTGAAGTGGTCACAATGGTGTAGCCGGATTTCTTGCTCAGCATTCCTGCCAGGCAGAAGATGGTGCTTCCGGAGTCCAGGAAAATCACATTGCCATCCTCGATGAACTCCATGGCCCGTTCGCACAGCTTTTCTTTCAGCGGGACCTTCTCCCTGACCCTGGACTCCCACGGCAGAGGTTTTAGTTCATAGACAGAAGTGGCCCCGCCGTGGCTTTTCTTTACCGCTCCTATTTCATTTAGATGTAGTAAATCCCGCCGGATCGTTTCTCTGGATACCTGGAACTGTTTCGCAAGCTGGCTGATCTTTACGCTCCCATTGCTGTTTAGCAGCCTTATGATTTCTTTTTGGCGTTCTGCCGCGATTAATTTGCCCATGCTGTGTCTCCTTTGTAGATCAAACTATAATAAGTTTTCTTACTTGAACTATTTTAGAAATAGTTTACATCATTTTGATTATGAAGTCAAATTTATACAACACAAAAAACTGCAAAACTGCAAAAAAAGCAAAATATCATGTTGACATTGTTGGGATGTGAATCTATAATGAAAGCATAAAGCAACAAAAAGCCACAATTAAAAAACATATTGCCACATGTCAAGGAAAAGGAGAATATCATGGAAGCAGTCAATTTAAAGATAATCACGGATGAACTGTCAAAGTTTTCAGGGATGGTCAAAGAAGAAGAAATCCAGGGTCTGGCAGATGAGATCAAGAAAGCAAACAAGATCTTCCTGGCAGGAGCAGGTCGTTCGGGACTGGCAGCAAGAGGATTTACCAACCGTTTATTACATATGGGATTTGACGTGCATTTTGTAGGAGAGATCTCTTGTCCGCCGATCAAAGAAGGAGACCTGATCGTCCTCGGATCTGGCTCAGGAACAACGCAGAGTCTGATCGTCATGGGTGAAAAGGCAAAGAAGGTTGGAGCAAGAATCGCTACTGTGACTATGTTTCCTACACATACCATCGGACAGATGGCAGATGTGATCGTGACAGTGCCTGGATCTACTCCGAAGAAAGCAGAAGGAGAAAAGAATCTGGCAGAATCCAATCAGCCAATGGGAAATCTGTTTGAGCAGATGAGCTGGCTGACCTATGACAGCATTATCATGAATCTTATGAGCGACCTGGGACAGACAAGCGAAGAGATGATGGGAAGACATACAAATTTAGAATAGGAATCTAAAAAGGAGGAAGAACATTGCAGAGATTTGTAAATAATCCGGATTACATTGTAGAGGATATGGTCAAAGGCTTTCTGAAGGCCCATGACGATTTGATTGTTAAAAATGAAAAAAATGACCGCGTTGTCCAATATAAAAACGCTCCGGTAGAAGGCAAAGTCGGCTTGGTCACCGGAGGCGGAAGCGGACATGAGCCTGCGTTCCTTGGATACGTAGGAGAAAATATGATGGATGCGGTAGCTGTGGGAGAGGTATTTTCTTCTCCGTCTGCCCAGGCATTTTATGACGCGTTCATGGCAGCGGACTCTGGAAAAGGTGTTGCCTGCCTGTTCGGAAACTATGCCGGCGACAATATGAATGTAAAAATGGCCATACGCAAAGCAAAGAAACAGGGAGTCACTGTAAAATATGTGACAGCAACGGACGATGTGGCATCTTCTCCGAAAGAGACAAAAGAAAAACGCCACGGAATCGCAGGTGGTGTCTTCATGTGGAAGGTTGGAGGCGCTAAGGCGGCTAAGGGAGCAGACCTGGACGAAGTCATCGCTACAGCGCAAAAGGCAGTGGACAACACGAGAAGTATCTGTGTGGGACTGAGCCCGTGTGCAATCCCGGCAGTGGGCCATCCGAACTTTGACATCAAAGAGGGGGATATGGAATTTGGTATCGGCCATCACGGTGAGCCAGGGATCAATGTCCAGAAACTAAAACCAGCCAAGGAAATTGCCAATGATATGGCAAAAGCAGTCATTGATGACCTGGAGCCTGCTGACGGTGATGAAGTGGCAGTGCTTTTGTCCGGATTGGGAGCTACACCGATCATGGAACTGTATGTGCTCTACGATGAGATTGAAGCATACCTGAAAGAGCAGGGGCTTTCCATATATAAAGTACTGATCGGTGACTATGTGACCTCACTTGATATGAATGGTGCGGCTCTTACTGTGATGAAGCTGGATGAGGAGTTAAAAGAGCTGCTTGACTATGATGCCAAAGCGCCAGGTTTAAAATAAATTTATTGACAATGTTAATCATTTAGGAAAGGAATCCAATTATGAAATTACAGTTAGCATTAGACGAAATGCCGTTAGTAGACGCCTTGAGATTTGCAGATAAGGTAGCAGAGCACGTTGATATCATTGAGATCGGAACTCCATTTGTTATGGATGAGGGAATGCGCGGAGTGCGTGAGTTCCACCGTTTCTTCCCCGACAAAGAAATCCTTGCGGACTTAAAAATCATGGACGGAGGATATCTTGAGGCAAGCTATGCGTATGAAGCTGGGGCAGCTTACGCAACGATCCTTGGAGTGTCTGACAACCTGACAATTGAAGGAGCTTTGAAGGCTGCCAGAGATTTTGAAAGGAAGCTTGTGGTAGACATGATCTGCGTAGAAGATCTCCCAAGCAGGATCGCAAAGATGGAAGAGATCGGCGTTGACATCCTGGCAGTACATACCGGAGCTGACCAGCAGGCAGCGGGAAGAGAACCGATTGAGGATCTCAAAGTTATGACAGAAAATGCAAAAAAGGCACAGATCGCCGTAGCCGGAGGAATCAATAGTAAAACTATTGACAAATATGTAGCATTAAAACCGGAGATTATCATCGTAGGTTCTGCTATTGGTCATGCAGAGGATCCTGTAGCGGAAGCAAAAGCAATCAAAGACGCAATGTTGTAAAATAATATAAAAGTGATGAGGTGAGAACGATGACTAGTTTTAAAAATGCCGAAGCAGGTTTGATCGTTGACCAGCTGATCAAGACTATCCAGGAACAGAGAGATTATCTGAGTGAGATTGACGGTAAGATCGGGGATGGGGACCACGGTATTAACATGAATAAAGGCTTTACAATGTGTGAAGAAAAGTTAAGCCATATGACATATAATCTGAGTGAAGCTTTGTCAACCCTTGGTGAGACATTGTTAGACGACATCGGAGGTTCTATGGGACCGCTGTACGGCATGCTGTTTGATGAAATGGCCATGGCCTGCGAAGACGCAGAAGATATAGACGCAGAAGTCTTCGGTGAGATGCTGGTCAATGCGGTAGAGGGTATCCAGGAGATCAGTCCGGCAAAAGTCGGAGATAAATCACTGATTGATACCCTGGTCCCTGCCAAGGAAGCCTTTATCGCGGCAAAAGAAGAAGGAAAAGAATTTGTACAGTGTCTGGAAGCAATGAATGATGCGGCCGAAAAGGGATGGCAGTCAACAAAGGATCTTGTGGCAAAGATCGGCCGGGCAAGCCGGCTGGGAGAGCGCTCCAGAGGTGTTCTGGACGCAGGTGCCACCAGCTGTTACTTCATTGTGACGGGTATCGGAAAAGCAGCAATCGGGCTGCTCAAATAAATTTGCCTGAAATATACAATGTGAGAGATTGAGGGATTTCTTAACTAGGAAAGGCTGTCATTCCGGAGATACCGGCGGACAGCCTTTTGTAGTAGAAAGCAAATGTATTTCCTCTGGGTTATGCTATAATATTAGTATAAGAAACTAAAAATACAATCAATCTGGAGGTGTTGCATATGTGGGGTTGGAGAAAACGGTGGACCGCCTGCCTGATGGCCTGTTTGATCGCAGCAGGAACTATGGGCAGCGGCACGGTAAAAAGCGCAGCGGCAGAACAGACAAAAGATGAAGAGGAGAGACAATACAATCTTTCTGAGTTAAAGGTTAGTGGGTATCCGAATTGGCAGATTGCAAATGCGGTGACGGATGAGTTTGCCCCAGTGTATGAGCCGTCCTATCATACCAACGATAGAATGGTAAAACTTCAAGTAAAAGACAGTGGAATGCTGAATGTAGAAATCACACCATGGAGCGACGAAAAAGCAGTTTCTGTGGCTGCTGTGTATGATGGCAGCAAAAAGTTTATAACAAATACATGGAAAGATGGCGACAGACAAATATACAGAAAAACATATGTGAAGGAGGGGGACATCTTTTATGTAAAACTCCCTCAAAGCAAGAAGTCCTATACAATTAAGGCAGCTGTTCTTTACAATGCAAAGAAAATCAAGTCAGGGCCAGATGAGACAACGATTTTAGGTGAGGGAGGAAAATGTTACAGAACCTTTCAGCTAAGAAAGAAAAGTATTGTAACATTTGCATATGGCTGTCTGATTCCCGATGCGGGGAATGTTTCTGCTTATGTTCAAAAAAAGACAGGAACAAAATGGAAGAGAACCGGGGCAAAAATGAAGCTGGCTTTTAGCGGGAAAGAATTTACATACGGTCTTCGGAAGGGAAAATACCGTCTTGTATTTCAGATGCCTAAAACGCAGGCACTTATTTTTGATTACGATACGCAGGGATCATTTTACAATGGTAAGTATGGAATCAAAAAGTCTTCGGCCAAGGACTTAAAGAAGGTGGAGGGCTATAAAGCGTACATGGCAGATCAGATGTTCACAGACAAGACAGAGAAGGCTAGATGGTACCGCTATAAAAAGAAGGCGAAGAAGAAACAGGAGTTATACCTGTATAGTGCGGGAAACAGTGGGAAAGTAAAGTTTACGATTTATAGACGTGGAAGAAAGAAGACGTGGAAAAAGATAAGCCTTCATAATGCATCAAAGAAATATAAACTTCCCAAAGGGAAAGGAACTTATTATATAAAAGTCAGCAAAAGCAGCAAGAAGATGAATGGTTCATATGAAATGATTGCGGAATAATCGGTGTTTTTTTTAAAGGAGGAAGACGGATGATACCAACAAGAAGGCTGAGTAATGGGATTGAAATGCCGTATTTGGGATTCGGAACATGGAAGCTTAAGGGGGAAGAATGCTCCCGTCTGGTAGAGTATGCATTGAAAACAGGCTATACGGCCATTGATACAGCGCAGGTTTATGTAAACGAGGAGGCAGTGGGAGAGGGTATCCGCCGCTCCGGAAAGAAAAGAGATGAGTTCTTTGTCACATCCAAGGTCAGAAACCGTTTCCAGGGTTATGATCATACTCTCTATGCAGTAGAAGCGTCTCTTAAAAGGTTTGGTCTGGAGCAGCTGGACTTGTTTTTAGTCCACTGGCCAGGAGAAGATATGTATGTTCCAACATGGAAGGCCCTGGTCCGCATGTATGAGGAAGGGCTGCTTCGCGCAGTGGGCGCCAGTAACTTTTTCCCTGAGCACTTAGAGGTGTGCGCCCAGGAGACAGGAATTATGCCTATGGTAAATCAAATTGAGCTGCATCCATATCTTCAACAGCATGAGATATTGGATTATTGTAGTGAGCATGATATTTTTCCAGTTGCATGGAGTCCTCTGATGGCGGGAGGAGAGAGCCGGAAGGATGCAAAGACGGTAAAACAGGAGGATATTGCAGAACCTGTAGAAAACCCTATGAAGGACCCGGTGATCGTTCAGATTGCTAAGAACCATAAAAAGACACCGGCCCAGGTGATCCTTCATTGGCATGTGCAGAACGGATTCGGTGTGGTACCGAAGTCCTCAAATGAGGAACGAATCCGGCAGAACATGGAGATTTTTGATTTTGAACTTTCTGATGAAGAAATGAAGCAGATGCAGAAGCTTACGGACAGACAGTACCGTGTAGGAGACGATCCGAGGACTTACCGTTTTCCGCTGCTGGATGAGATGATTGCAGCGGGAAATGAACCAGAGAGAGACAGGTTCGGGAATTACATGTAAGAAAACGAGAAAAGAAGGACGGGTGTACCGTCCTTCTGATAATTGCAGAGATATGAGTCTGTTTTATATAATGTGTATTAGTTTAGCTTTTTACAATCCCTGCCTAACAAGCTACTTAAATTTATAGTATTTTACTGTATAATTCTGATCCATATAATTCATACCTTTTGAGGAAATATTCCAAGTACATATGACCTTAATATTTTTGGCGAGATATCTTTTTTGGGAGCCATTTCGCTTACAACGGATGACATCTACAAGAAAGCCTTTTTTGAGCGTTTTTTTATAGTTTGAATAATATAAAGTTTTTCCGCGGACCGTATAATTTGCACATTTGGAAATTGTTTTAACTTTATCATTTTTTGTGAATAAAAACCTAAGAGGCTGTCCGCCATAGGCGTCTCCTGAATATGGGTCTAAATATAGGTAATTGCCAGAGCGCGTTGTCGAAGTGACATTCTTTGCAAGCTGTTTTATTTTTTTGTTTTCATAACATTAGACCACCCTTCCTTACTTCTTATAATTATACGATTTTTTGGGTGATTATCCAAGTTATTAATTGTAAAACTACAGACAATGATAAATTGCATACCTCAAATAGATATGCTACATTTATTCTAGATAAAAGTAGTCAAACCAAAAAGAAAAATTAGAAATAGGAACAAAATATATGGATATCATTGATACTAGTGGAATAAAGAAAATAGTATTTGAAGAGATCAGAGATCTGGCAGAAGATTACGGCGTTAAAAAGGTTATTTTATTCGGCTCCCGTGCCCGTGGGGATTACTACGAGAAAAGTGACATTGATCTGGCAGTGTGCGGCGGAGACACAAATCGGTTTACACTTGCAGTGGATGAGGAGACTTCTACTCTGTTGATGTATGATGTAGTGGATTTGGGCCTGCCGGTTCAACAGGAATTGAAAGATAAGATCTTTGAAGAAGGGGTAGTGATCTATGAAAAAGTTTGAAAACTTCTGCAGGGCGGCAGAGAATCTGGAAGATATATATAAATATAAAGAGCCATATGACAACGTTGTTCTCACTGGTTTGGTAGGACTCTATGAGATTTGTTTTGAACAGTCGTGGAAAGCAATCGAAGAAGTTCTATATGAAAATGGAATCAAAGAAGCGGCTACAGGTTCGCCACGCAGTATTATAAAACTGGCTTACAGTGTAGCACTGATAAAGGATCAAGAGGTGTGGCTGGAGGCGCTGGTCTCCAGAAATAATGTTGCTCATGCATACAATTATGCTATCGCCATGGACATTGTCAAGAAGACAAAAGAGAAGCATGTTGATATGTTTGGTGAACTGAGAGAAGAAATGAAAGAAAACTGGATTTAGATGTATTTCTTCTATATTATATAAGTAAAAGAAAAAACTTTGACCAATTTAGAAACTTTACAGCCAGGTATTCCAAAAAAAACAAAAAAAGCCTTGCAATACCTTGGATATTCGTATATAATCAAATCGTTGTGACCTTGATAGCGGTGAAGCGTGAGGTTGCTGTACCGGCAAAAGCCGGCGCAGGTTTTCCGTGGAGCGAATGTCAAGTTGTTAAAACTGGCGACAAGTCACTGTACGAATATTACAATCTATTTTTATAATATAAAGATAGAGACGCAGTGTGTAAATCTTACGATACACACGGAGGAGTGTACAGTCACCACTTGTCGTGCTACAAGAAATTTATAGTGCGAAAAGGAGGCGGCTTTTTTTATGGCAGCAAGTCAAGTAATGAGAATTACATTAAAAGCGTATGATCATCAATTAATCGATGCATCAGCAAAGAGTATCATCGAAACAGTGAAGAAAACAGGATCTAAGGTGAGCGGACCGGTACCGATGCCGACAAAGAAGGAAGTAGTTACCATCATCCGTGCCGTACACAAGTACAAAGATTCCAGAGAGCAGTTCGAGCAGAGAACTCACAAGAGATTGATTGACATCATCACACCAACACAGAAGACAGTCGATGCGTTATCTAAATTAGAAGTACCGGCTGGTGTTTACATCGATATTAAGATGAAAACCAAATAGGAAGTTATCCCGCAGGGTTATGAACAAATAAGGAATCCCCTTAAGCTTTCATAGCGTCTAGGATGATTTTAACGTCAAGCGTTATAATCCGCTGTAGATTAAATAGGAGGAAATATCAATGAAAAAAGCGATTTTAACAACAAAAGTCGGAATGACTCAGATCTTTAATGAAGACGGAGTTTTAACACCGGTTACTGTACTGCAGGCTGGGCCTTGTGTCGTTACTCAGGTAAAGACAGAAGAAAATGATGGCTACGAAGCAGTTCAGGTTGGATTTGCAGACAAGAAAGAAAAAGCTGCGAACAAACCGGAAAAGGGACACTTCGACAAAGCAGGTGTTACACCGAAAAAATTCGTGAGAGAATTCAGATTTGAAAATGCTTCTGAATACACTGTAGGTCAGGAAATCAAAGCTGACATTTTCGAAGCAGGAGATAAAATCGATGCAACTGCTACATCCAAAGGTAAAGGATATGCAGGTGGTATCAAACGTCACGGTTTAAGTACTGGTCCTAAGACACATGGTTCTAAGTATCACCGTCATGCAGGTTCCAATGGTATGGCTTCTGATCCTAGCAAAGTTTTCAAAGGAAAGAAAATGCCAGGACAGATGGGTTCTGAAAGAGTTACCATCCAGAATCTTGAAGTAGTAAAGGTTGATGCAGAAAAAAACATTATTTTGGTAAAGGGTGCTGTACCAGGACCTAAGAAATCTTTAGTAATGTTAAAAGAATCAGTGAAGGCGTAGGCCTAGGGAAGGAGGACAAACAGATGGCAGAAGTATCTGTGTTAAACATGGAAGGAAATGAAGTTGAGAAATTAAATCTTAACGACAGCATCTTCGGTGTTGAAATAAATGAGCATTTAGTGCATTTGGCAGTTGTAAGCCAGTTAGCAAATAACCGTCAGGGTACACAGAGCGCGAAGACACGTTCAGAAGTACGCGGCGGCGGAAGAAAACCTTGGAGACAGAAAGGTACCGGTCATGCAAGACAGGGATCTATCAGAGCTCCACAGTGGACAGGCGGAGGAGTTGTATTTGCTCCGAAACCAAGAGAATATTCTAAGAAGTTAAATAAGAAAGAAAGAAGATTAGCGTTAAAATCTGCTTTAACTTCCAGAGTGAATGAAAATAAGTTCATCGTAGTAGATGAGTTCAAATTTGAAGATGTAAAGACAAAGAATGTTGCAAACATGTTAAACAACTTAAATGTAAAAAAAGCATTGGTTATCATGGGAGATAAGAACGACAACTTAATCTTATCCGCAAGAAACATTCCTGGAGTAAAAACTGCCCTTACAAGCACAATCAATGTGTATGATATCTTAAAGTATGATACCGTTGTTGTTTCCAAAGAAGCAGTAGCAAATATCGAGGAGGTGTACGCATAATGGCAGACATCAAATATTATGACGTTATCTTAAAGCCGATTGTAACTGAAAAAAGTATGAATGCAATGGCAGAAAAAAAATACACTTTCTTAGTTCATCCATCTGCAACAAAATCTCAGATCAAAGAAGCAGTGGAAAAAATGTTCGAGGGAACAAAGGTTGCAAAAGTCAACACAATGAACTACGACGGAAAAACAAAAAGACGTGGAATGACTTTTGGTAAGACCGCTAAGACAAAGAAAGCGATCGTACAGTTGACAGAAGAAAGCGCAGATATTGAGATCTTCGAGGGGCTATAAGACTCAGCGAAAATGAGTGCAGCGAAGTTTGAGCGCTAAGTCGGGCCCCGTTCGGAGGAACTTAATGAGGGCAAGCCGAAGGCGCAGTGCGAATTTAGTGAACCGAACTTCCTTAGCCGTTACCGAGACTCAGTGAAGCCGAGCCGCAGGCGAAAGCTGAACGCTAGTCGAGTGTAACTACCTTATATATCTTATGAAGCTATACGCAACAAAAGCGTGATATTAAATTGGAATTGAAAGGAGAAAGACATGGGAATCAAGACATATAACCCATATACACCTTCCAGAAGACATATGACCGGGTTAGATTTTACAGAAGTGACTAAGACCACTCCTGAAAAATCTCTGACAACTTCTTTAAAGAAGACAGCCGGACGTAATAATCAGGGTAAAATTACAGTAAGACACCGCGGAGGCGGAGTCAGAAGAAAATATAGAATCATCGACTTCAAGAGAAGAAAAGATGGTATTCCGGCAACCGTAACAGCCATCGAATACGATCCGAACAGAACAGCAAACATCGCATTATTGACTTATGCAGATGGTGAAAAAGCTTATATTATCGCACCGAACAAATTAGCTGTAGGCGCTACAGTTATGAACGGTCCGGATGCTGAAATCAAAGTTGGAAACTGCTTACCTATGGCAAACATTCCGGTTGGTACAGAAATCCACAACATTGAGATGTATCCTGGAAAAGGCGGACAGTTAGTTCGTTCCGCAGGTAACTCCGCTCAGCTTATGGCGAAAGAAGGAAAGTATGCAACCCTTCGTCTTCCGTCAGGAGAGATGAGAATGGTACCTGTTGTGTGCAGAGCTACCATCGGCCAGGTTGGAAACATCGAACATGACCTCGTAAACATCGGTAAAGCGGGACGTAAACGCCATATGGGATTCCGTCCTACAGTCCGCGGTTCTGTTATGAACCCTAATGACCATCCGCACGGTGGTGGTGAAGGAAAGACTGGAATCGGCCGTCCGGGTCCGTGTACACCTTGGGGTAAACCGGCACTTGGTTTGAAGACACGTAAGAAACATAAACAGTCTAACAAGATGATCATTAGAAGAAGAGACGGTAAAAACGTTAAATAGTTTAAGGAGGTAACTTATGGCTCGCTCACTGAAAAAAGGACCATTTGCGGATGCAAGCTTATTGAAAAAAGTTGATGCAATGAACGAAGCTGGAGACAAAAATGTCATTAAGACATGGTCCCGCCGTTCCACAATTTTCCCTTCCTTTGTAGGGCATACAATCGCTGTACATGACGGAAGAAAGCATGTACCTGTATATGTAACAGAGGATATGGTCGGACACAAGCTCGGAGAGTTTGTTGCGACAAGAACATTCCGTGGTCATACAAAAGCAGAGAAAAAATCAGGAATTAGATAATAGATAGAGGAATGGAAGGAGGTTTCACAATCCATGGCTAAGAAATACAGCAGATCTCAGTACAAAAAAGAAAGAAATGCACAAAAAGATACGAGACCTAGCGCTACCTTATCCAACGCCAGAGTGTCAGTTACAAAGGCATGTTTCGTATTGGATGCGATCAGAGGTAAGAGCGTTCAGGAAGCACTTGGTATCTTGTTATATAACCCAAGATATGCATCAAGTTTAATTGAAAAATTATTAAAGTCTGCAATCGCCAACGCAGAAAATAATAATGGAATGAATCCGGAAGACCTTTATGTTGCAGAATGTTATGCAAACAAAGGACCAACAATGAAAAGAGTTAAACCTCGGGCACAGGGAAGGGCATACAGAATCGAACACCGTATGAGCCATATCACAGTTGTGCTTGACGAAAGATAGAAGGAGGCAATAATGGGACAGAAAGTTAATCCTCATGGTTTAAGAGTTGGTATTATCAAAGACTGGGATTCCAGATGGTATGCAGAAAGCGATTTTGCAGATAACCTGGTTGAAGATGATAAGATCAGAAAATATGTGAAGAAAAAATTATACAATGCCGGAATCTCCAGAATCGAAATCGAGAGAGCTTCTGACAGAGTAAAATTGATTGTTTATACAGCAAAACCTGGAGTAGTGATCGGAAAAGGCGGATCTGCCATTGAAGAACTCAAAAAAGAACTCCAGAAGATGACAGACAAGAAGCTGCTCATCGACGTAAAAGAAGTAAAAAGACCGGACAAAGACGCACAGTTAGTTGCAGAAAATATCGCACAGCAGTTAGAGAACCGTATCTCTTTCAGAAGAGCTATGAAGTCCTGTATGCAGAGAACGATGAGATCCGGAGCACAGGGAATCAAAACATCCGTATCCGGACGTTTAGGCGGAGCTGACATGGCCCGTACAGAATTCTACAGCGAGGGAACCATTCCTCTTCAGACACTCCGTGCTGACATCGATTATGGATTTGCAGAAGCAGACACAACTTATGGTAAAGTCGGAGTTAAGACTTGGATCTACCATGGTGAAGTTCTTCCGACGAAAGAAAAGCAGGAAGGGGGAAATAAATAATGTTAATGCCTAAGAGAGTAAAACGCCGTAAACAGTTCCGCGGAAGCATGCGCGGAAAAGCTACTCGCGGTAATAAGATCACTTACGGAGAATTCGGTATCGTGGCAACAGAGCCGGCTTGGATCAGATCCAACCAGATCGAGGCAGCCCGTGTCGCTATGACCCGTTACATCAAGCGTGGTGGTAAGGTTTGGATCAAGATTTTCCCTGATAAGCCAGTGACAGCACAGCCTGCTGAAACTCGAATGGGTAAAGGTAAAGGTAACTTGGAATACTGGGTAGCAGTTGTAAAACCAGGACGTGTTATGTTTGAGATTTCTGGTGTAAGCGAAGAAGTCGCAAGAGAAGCTTTACGTCTTGCTGTTCATAAACTACCTGTGAAGTGTAAAATTGTTTCTCGTGAAGCTTTAGAAGGCGGTGACAACAGTGAAAACTAAAGAATTTGTAAAAGAGTTAAATAATAAATCTATCGATGAATTAAACAAAGAGCTAGTAGCTGCGAAAAAAGAATTATTCAACTTAAGATTCCAGAATGCAACAAATCAACTTGAGAACACAAGCAGAATCAAAGAAGTTAGAAGAAACATCGCTCGTATCCAGGGAGCGATTACAGCAAAGGCTAACGCTTAAATCGAAAGGAGGAATTTGTTGTGGAAAGAAATTTAAGAAAAACCCGTGTCGGGAAAGTTGTAAGCGATAAAATGGATAAGACAATCGTAGTTGCGATCGAAGATAACGTAAAACATCCATTATATAAGAAAATCGTAAAGAGAACTTACAAGTTAAAAGCTCATGACGAAAATAATGAATGCCGTATTGGAGACAGAGTAAAAGTTATGGAAACAAGACCTCTCTCTAAGGATAAGAGATGGAGACTTGTGGAAGTAGTCGAAAAAGCGAAATAGGATTGTTCCATTAGGAAAGGAGAAACAGCATGATTCAACAGGAGTCAAGACTTAGAGTGGCTGACAACACTGGAGCAAAAGAAATCCTTTGCATCAGAGTGTTAGGTGGATCCACTAGAAGATATGCTAACATCGGCGATGTTATTGTAGCTACGGTCAAAGATGCAACACCAGGTGGCGTTGTAAAAAAGGGTGATGTAGTAAGAGCCGTTGTTGTTCGTACGAAAAAAGGTGCCCGCCGTAAAGACGGATCTTATATTAGATTTGATGAGAACGCTGCAGTTATTATCAAAGAGGATATGAACCCAAGAGGAACTCGTATCTTTGGACCAGTGGCAAGAGAGCTCAGAGACAAAAAATTCATGAAGATTGTTTCATTAGCACCAGAAGTATTATAAGGAGGAAACACTGTGTCAGGAATTAGAATTAAAAAAGGCGATCTTGTGAAAGTCATCGCTGGAAAAGATAAGGGTAAAGAAGGCAAAGTTGTTGCAATCAACCACAAGAAGAATACTGTTATCGTTGAAGGTGCTAATATGCTCACAAAACATACAAAACCTAGCGTACAGAACCAGCAGGGTGGAATTGTAACAGAGGAAGGCCCGATTCATATTTCCAATGTGATGTTCGTGCATAACGGAAAAGCTACAAAGATCGGTTACAAAGTAGAAGATGGTAAAAAAGTCCGCGTTGCCAAAGCAAGCGGAGAAGTGATTGACTAATAAGGAGAGGAGGTTTCGGACAGTTGAGTAGATTAAAAGAACAGTATACCGGTGAAATCATGGATGCCATGATGAAGAAATTTGGATATAAAAATATTATGCAGGTACCAAAGCTCGAAAAGATCGTGATCAACATGGGCGTTGGTGAAGCAAAAGAGAATAAGAAGCTCTTAGATGCTGCTGTTGCAGATCTTGAAATGATCTCTGGACAGAAAGCGATCGTGACCAAAGCAAGAAAATCTGTTGCAAACTTCAAGTTAAGAGAAGGAATGCCAATCGGATGTAAGGTTACATTAAGAGGCGAAAGAATGTATGAGTTTGCTGATCGTCTGATCAACCTGGCACTGCCTCGTGTACGTGACTTCAGGGGTGTAAGCCAGAACTCTTTTGATGGAAGAGGAAACTACGCATTAGGAATCAAAGAACAGTTAATTTTCCCGGAAATTGAATACGATAAAGTGGACAAAGTCAGAGGTATGGATGTAATTTTCGTTACAACAGCCAACACAGACGAAGAAGCTCGTGAATTATTAACCTTATTTGGTATGCCGTTTAAGAAATAGTTAGGAGGGTTCCCATGGCTAGAAAGTCAATGGTATTAAAGCAACAGAGAAAACAGAAGTTTTCAACAAGAGAATATAGCCGTTGTAGGATTTGTGGACGTCCACATGCTTACTTAAGAAAATACGGAATCTGCAGAATCTGCTTCCGTGAGTTAGCGTACAAAGGACAGATTCCAGGCGTGAAAAAGGCCAGCTGGTAAGAATAGGGAAGGAGGAACAAACAATGACAATGAGCGATCCGATTGCAGATATGCTTACAAGAATCCGTAATGCGAATACTGCGAAACATGATACCGTAGAAATTCCTGCTTCTAAGATGAAGACAGCGATTGCTGAAATCCTTTTAAAGGAAGGGTTCATCAAAGCATTCGACATCAAAGAAGAGGGTGCATATAACAACATCGTTATCACATTAAAGTACGGCCAGGATAAGAGTGAAAAGATCATCACAGGTCTTAAGAGAATCTCTAAACCAGGACTTCGTGTATATGCGAACTCAGAAGAACTTCCTAAAGTATTAGGCGGTCTTGGAGTAGCTATTATTTCAACAAACAAAGGTGTGCTGACAGATAAAGAAGCAAGAAAAGAACACGTAGGCGGAGAAGTATTAGCCTTTGTTTGGTAGGCATTGAGCACTTGGCGAAGCCGAGCGTATGCGAAAGCTGAGGTTAGTGCGAAAGCCGTTCGGAGGAACTTAATGAGGGCGAGCCGCAGGCGAAGTCCGAATTTAGTGAACCGAACATCATTGCTTGGACGCAACTCAGAAGGCGCAGAAATCTTTGCAACACAATTTTTTAACCTGAATTTAAATTATTTTAAATCTATATACTTTATAATAAAACGAATTCTGAAAACAGAAAGGACCAGGCGTCCTTTCCGACAATTTAAGGAGGTAACCTATGTCTCGTATAGGTAGATTACCAATCGATGTTCCTCAGGGAGTTGAGGTTAAGATTGAAGAAGGAAACAAAGTGACTGTAAAGGGTCCTAAAGGAACACTGGAAAAGAATCTTCCAGTGGAGATGGAAATTAAATTAGAAGACAACCAGATTGTGGTATCCAGACCGAACGACTTAAAGAAGATGAAATCCTTACACGGACTCACCAGATCTTTGATCGCTAACATGGTGACTGGAGTGTCTCAGGGATATGAAAAGAAGCTTGAAATCAACGGTGTTGGTTACAGAGCTCAGAAAAAGGGAAAAGAGATTACTTTTAACCTTGGTTTTTCACATCCGGTAGCAATGACAGATCCAGAAGGAATCGAGACTGAAATGGATGGTCAGAATATCATTATCGTTAAAGGTATTGATAAAGAAAAAGTTGGACAGTACGCTGCGGAAATCAGAGAATTAAGAAAACCTGAACCTTACAAAGGAAAAGGTATCAAGTATGCTGATGAAGTTATCAGACGTAAAGTCGGTAAGACTGGTGCGAAGTAAAGGAGTGAGATAGGATGATTAAAAAACAGTCAAGAAGCAAAGTTCGTGTGAAAAAACATTTAAAGCTTCGTAATCATATTAGCGGAACGGCCCAAAAGCCGCGTTTAAGCGTATTCAGAAGCAATAATCATATGTACGCTCAGATCATTGATGACACCGTTGGAACTACTTTAGTATCAGCATCCACTTTACAGAAAGACGTAAAAGCTGATTTAGAGAAGACAAACGATGTAAAAGCGGCAGCTCACTTAGGAAAAGTTCTTGCTGAGAGAGCAATCGCAAAAGGTATCTCCACCGTTGTTTTTGACAGAGGCGGATTTATTTATCAGGGAAAAGTAAAAGCATTAGCAGACGCAGCACGTGAAGCTGGTCTTAAATTCTAACAGGAGGAAATCAAATGAAGCGTACAATGATCGACCCTAGCCAGTTAGAGCTGGAAGAAAAAGTTGTATCTATCAAACGTGTTACCAAAGTAGTAAAAGGTGGACGTAATTTCAGATTCGCAGCATTAGTTGTCGTTGGAGATAAGAACGGACACGTTGGTGCAGGATTAGGAAAAGCAATGGAAATTCCAGAAGCGATCCGCAAAGGAAGAGAAGCGGCTGCTAAGAAATTAGTAGAAGTACCGATTGACGAAAAGGGAAGTACACCGCATGATTTCACAGGTAAATTCGGAAGTGCGTCTGTATTATTAAAGACATCTCCGGAAGGTACTGGAATCATCGCAGGAGGTCCTTCACGTGACGTATTGGAGCTTGCAGGATACAAAAATATCCGTTCTAAGTCTTTAGGTTCTAACAACAAGCAGAATGTTGTTCTGGCAACCATCGAAGGTTTAAAGAATTTAAAAACTCCAGAAGAAGTAGCAAAGCTTCGCGGAAAATCTGTAGAAGAGCTCTTAGGTTAGGAGGAACATTAAAATGGCAGATAAATTAAAAATTACTTTAGTAAAATCTACAATCGGTGCCATTCCAAAGCATAGAAAGACAGTGGAAGCTTTAGGACTTAAGAAGTTAAACAAGACTGTTGAAATGCCTGATAACGCAAGTGTCAGAGGAATGATTCATCAGGTTCAGCATTTAGTAAAAGTAGAAGAAATTTAATTGTAGATTAGGAGGTGCGAAGGATGGAATTATCAAACTTACGCCCTGCAGACGGATCTAAGCACAGCGATAACTTCAGAAGAGGTCGCGGACATGGTTCAGGAAATGGAAAAACTGCAGGTAAAGGACATAAAGGACAGAAAGCCCGTTCCGGCGGAGGAACAAGACCGGGATTTGAAGGCGGACAGATGCCTTTATACAGACGTATTCCAAAGAGAGGCTTCACTTGCATTAACTCAAAACAGATCATTGGAATCAACGTATCAGCATTAGAAAGATTTGAAGATGGAGCAGAAGTTTCTGTTGATACCTTAATCGAAACAGGAATTGTTTCTAATCCGAAAGACGGAGTTAAAATTTTAGGCAGTGGCGAACTTACAAAGAAACTTACAGTAAAAGCAAATGCTTTCAGTGCAGGGGCAAAAGAAAAGATCGAAGCTCTTGGAGGAAAAGCCGAGGTGATTTAGTATGGCGAATGCATTGACAAATGCGTTTAAAAACAAAGAACTAAGGAAAAAGCTTGCGTTCACGGTAATCGTTCTGATTGTCGTGCGCTTCGGGTCACAACTGCCGATTCCAGGAATCGATACTGCCCAGGTGACTGCTTATTTAAAGAGTACTTTGGGAGATTCTTTTAATCTCCTGAACTCTTTCACTGGCGGATCCTTTTTGCAGATGTCAGTATTTGCGCTGAGTGTTACGCCTTATATCACATCTTCCATCATCATGCAGCTGATGACGATCGCCATCCCGGCATTAGAAGAAATGCAAAAGGACGGCGAGGATGGAAGAAAGAAAATCGCAAAGATCACGAGATACGTGACGGTCGTGCTCGGACTGATTGAGTCTGCAGGCATGACCATCGGTTTCAGCCGCAGTGGTGCGCTGGGAGCCGATCACACAAACTTCACAATCGTGACGATGATCATCGCCCTGACAGCAGGTGCGATTCTTGTCATGTGGCTTGGAGAGCGTATCACGGAAAATGGTATTGGAAACGGTATTTCCATCATCCTGTTGATCAACATCGTATCAGGAATGCCGAAAGATTTTTATGCACTCTATAACCAGTTTATGAAAGGAAAACAGATCGGGGCCGGCTCTTATCGCCGGATGTGTGATCGCAGCTGTTGTGCTGTTCACTGTCGTGTTTGTTATCATTCTTTCAGATGCTGAACGTCATATTCCGGTGCAGTATTCAAAGAAGGTTCAAGGAAGAAAAATGGTCGGCGGCCAGTCAAGCCACATTCCTCTGAAAGTGAATACAGCCGGAGTGATTCCAATCATCTTTGCCTCATCCATCATGCAGTTCCCGCTGATCATTCAGCAGCTGTTTAAGTATGAGAGCAACGGATTTATGGGAAAGGTTCTGCATAGTTTAAGTTCATCTACATGGTTTGACGTAAACCATCCAAAGCGGTCTCTGGGACTGCTGGTCTACATTGTTTTGGTTGTTATTTTTGCTTATTTCTATACATCGATTACTTTTAATCCGTTGGAGATCTCAAATAACATGAAGAAGCAGGGAGGTTTTGTACCGGGGATCCGTCCGGGAAAACCGACAGTGGATTATCTGAATAAGATCTTAAAATATATTATTTTTATAGGTGCAGCTGGCTTAACAATTGTAGCAGTCATTCCGTTTTTCTTTAACGGTGTATTTAGTGCGCAGGTTTCTTTTGGAGGGACTTCTATCATCATCGTGGTAGGAGTTATATTAGAGACTATTAAGCAGATTAAATCTCAATTGTTAGTGCAAAACTATACTGGTTTTTTAAATGACTAAATGTGCGATAAGCTGTAGGGACTCTACAGCTTATTTGTGCATTACATAATGTAAGGAGGATTCATTATGAAAATTATTATGTTGGGGGCTCCAGGAGCAGGAAAGGGAACTCAGGCAAAGCAGATTGCAGAGCAGTACAGTATTCCACATATTTCAACAGGAGATATTTTCAGAGCGAATATTAAAAATGGTACGGAGCTTGGCAAGAAAGCCAAAGAGTACATGGACCAGGGACTGCTGGTTCCAGATGAACTTGTAGTCGATCTTGTGGTTGACAGGATCGAAAAAGATGACTGCCAAAAAGGCTTCATCTTAGATGGATTCCCAAGGACGATTCCTCAGGCAGAAGCATTGGATTCAGCCCTTGCCGCAAAAGATATGAAAATTGATTTTGCTTTGGATATCGAGGTTCCAGATGAGAATATCATCGACCGGATGTCCGGAAGACGTTCCTGCAAGGATTGTGGTGCGATCTTCCACGTAAAATATAATCCTCCGAAATCAGAAGGAACCTGTGATATATGCAGCGGTGAGCTGATCCTCCGAGATGACGACAAAGAAGAGACTGTAAAGAAAAGGCTGGATGTATACCACAAACAGACCGCACCTTTGATTTCCCATTATAAGAGTGCGGGCAGCCTTCATGTGATTGACGGTACAAGGCATATTGATGTAGTATTTGATGAGATCAAAAGCATTTTAGAGGCATAAGATAAAGATGGCAGTGACGATCAAATCAAAAAGAGAAATCGAACGAATGAGAGAGGCCGGTAAGATTCTGGAGGAGACGCATGACCGTTTAGCCGAGATTATCAAACCGGGAATTTCTACTTTAGAGATTGACCAATTCGGGGAAAAGATCATACGGGGATACGGGTGTATTCCTTCTTTTCTGAATTATAATGGTTATCCAGCATCCATCTGTGTATCCGTCAATGACGAAGTGGTTCACGGGATCCCGAAAAAGGGCCGGATCTTAGAAGACGGAGATATTGTCAGCCTGGATGCAGGAGTCATCCATCAGGGATACCACTCTGACGCCGCAAGGACTTATGGTGTCGGAGAGATCTCAGATGAGGCAGCCCGCCTGATCCGGATCACAAAGGAAAGCTTTTTTGAAGGTATGAAGTTTGCCAAAGAGGGGAATCATCTATTTGATATTTCCGAGGCGATCCAAAAACACATCGAGAGAAACGGCTATTCAGTGGTGAGAGATTTAGTAGGACATGGGATTGGAACACATCTTCACGAAGATCCTCAGATCCCGAACTTTAAGGGCCGGAGAAAAGGCATGAAGTTGAGGGCCGGTATGACCCTGGCAATCGAGCCGATGGTCAATGCAGGGACCTGGGAAGTCGAATGGCTTTCTGATGACTGGACTGTAGTGACAGCAGACGGAAGTCTTGCTGCCCACTATGAAAACACAATTTTAATTACCGAAGATGGTTACGAAATATTATCATTATCAAAGTAGAAAAAGGAGTCGGAAAAATGGCAAAGTCAGAAGCAATTGAAGTAGAAGGAATCGTATTGGAAAAACTGCCGAACGCGATGTTCAAGGTAGAGATCGAGGGAGGGCATGTGATTTTAGCACATATCAGCGGAAAGCTCAGAATGAATTACATCAAGATCCTTCCTGGTGACAAGGTAACTCTTGCACTTTCTCCGTATGATCTGTCAAAAGGAAGAATTATTTGGAGAGATAAATAAGAAAAGCCTTGAAAATTAAATAACATGATGATATAATTGAATCCGAACGTTTTGGGAAAGGAGAATTACAAGTGAAAGTTAGAGCATCTGTAAAACCTATGTGTGAAAAATGCAAGGTAATTAGAAGAAAAGGATCTGTCAGAGTCATCTGTGAGAATCCGAAGCACAAACAGAGACAGGGATAATTACTATTTCAGATAGCAAAGATTCCTATCTTTGTTCTTTGTGTGTGTGTTTATATTACTGTATCTAAGGTACCATACAGTAATACTTTTTTTAGGCGGCTGCAGTATGGAACGTCGTTTTCATGCTGATATTTATATAGATAAAATCGTAGTCAGGCTAGAGACATATATATCATTTCACCGTACGCGGATATATGGATTGCCCCTGAATAACATTAGAATGAATAATTTTTGGAGGAAGAAAAAACATGGCTCGTATTTCAGGTGTTGATTTACCAAGAGAAAAACGTGTGGAGATTGGACTTACCTATATCTATGGGATCGGTCTTACAAGCTCTAAACGTATTTTATCAGAAGCAAATGTAAACCCGGATACTCGTGTACGTGATCTTACAGACGACGAAGTTCGCAGAATCAGCGAAGTAGTCTCTGAGTCACAGACAGTAGAGGGAGATTTAAGAAGAGAAATCGCTCTTAATATTAAGAGATTAAAAGAAATTGGATCTTACAGAGGGAAACGCCATAGACAGGGACTTCCTTGCCGTGGACAGAAGACAAAGACAAATGCCAGAACATGTAAAGGTCCTAAGAAAACTGTAGCAAATAAGAAGAAATAATAGAAATGCATGACACACCCCGTAGGGTTGTCAGATTTCTTCTCAGTATTTAAGTGGATATGGTTTAGTATAAAGAAAGGTAAAGAGTTAATTATGGCTAAAGTTACAAAAAAAGCGGCTAAAAAACGTGTGAAAAAGAATGTTCAGCACGGACAGGCACACATTCAGTCATCTTTTAATAATACAATCGTTACATTAACTGATGCTCAGGGAAATGCTCTTTCTTGGGCCAGCGCAGGTGGATTAGGATTCAGAGGATCCAAGAAATCTACTCCTTATGCGGCACAGATGGCTGCTGAGACAGCAACAAAAGCAGCGTTAATACACGGTTTAAAAACAGTGGACGTTATGGTAAAAGGACCGGGATCAGGAAGAGAAGCAGCGATTCGTGCTTTATCAGCAGCTGGTCTGGAAGTTACAAGCATCAAAGATGTAACACCGGTACCTCACAACGGATGTCGCCCACCAAAACGCAGAAGAGTTTAATTAGGAGGAATTTGAAAGATGGCAATAGATAGAACTCCAGTCTTAAAAAGATGTAGATCCTTAGGCCTCGATCCTGTATTCTTAGGAATCGACAAAAAGTCTAACAGAACCTCAACAAGAGGAAATAGAAAAAAAAGTGAGTACGGACTTCAGCTTCGTGAAAAACAGAAAGCGAAGTTTATCTACGGTGTATTAGAAAAACCGTTTAGAAATTACTATGCAAAAGCAGAGAAGATGAAAGGTCAGACAGGTGTTAACCTTATGACTCTTCTGGAACTGAGACTTGACAATGTATTATTCCGTCTCGGATTTGGAAGAACAAGAAAAGAATGCAGACAGATCGTTGACCACAAGCATGTGCTTGTAAACGGCAAAACTGTGAACATCCCTTCTTACAAAGTATCTGTAGGTGATGTGATCGAGATCAAAGAAAATCACAAAACTTCTCCTAGATACAAAGAAATCTTAGAAGTCACAGGCGGAAGAATGGTTCCTTCTTGGTTAGAAGCAAATCAGGAAGCATTAAGCGGAACTGTTAAGGAAATTCCTACAAGAGAAGAAATCGACGTTCCTGTAAATGAGACTCTGATCGTCGAGTTATATTCTAAATAATCGTAATAACCCTCAACAAATTCCTAACCCAGAAGGAGGGCTTAAATGTTTGAATTTGAAAAGCCAAATATTGAGATTAGTGAGATTTCTGAAGATAACCGCTTTGGGCGTTTTGTAGTCGAGCCGTTAGTGCGCGGCTACGGAACGACGCTCGGGAATTCTTTGAGAAGGATCATGCTCTCATCCCTGCCGGGCGCTGCAGTCAGTGCCGTAAAGATTAAGGGTGTACTGCATGAGTTCAGTTCAGTCCCGGGAGTGAAAGAGGATGTCCCTGAGATCATCATGAATATCAAGTCCCTGGCGATTAAGAATAACAGTTCAACAGACGAACCAAAACAGGCCTTTATTGAATGCTCTGGAAGCGGTGTCGTAACTGCCGGTGACATCAAGGCTGACAGTGATATCGAGATCTTAAATCCTGATATGGTCATCGCTACATTAAGCGGAGATGATGCACATCTGGATATGGAACTTACGATCACAAAGGGCCGTGGTTATGTCGGTGCTGACAAAGCAGACAAGGACGGCAATTCTATTGATGAGATCGCTGTAGATGCAATCTATACACCGGTAGAACGTGTGAACTTGAAGGTGGAGAACACCCGTGTAGGACAGGTGACAGATTATGATAAGCTTACTTTGGATGTCTTTACAAACGGAACACTTTCACCGGACGAGGCGGTCAGCCTCGCTGCAAAAGTATTGTGCGAACACCTGAACCTGTTTGTTGATCTCTCTGAGAATGCCAAGACTGCTGAAGTTATGGTAGAAAAGGAAGACGACGAAAAAGAAAAGGTTCTGGAGATGAGCATTGACGAACTGGAATTATCCGTTCGTTCTTACAACTGCTTAAAGAGAGCGGGCATCAATACAGTAGAAGAACTGACCAACAAGACTTCAGAGGATATGATGAAAGTCCGAAACCTGGGCCGCAAGTCATTAGAAGAAGTTCTTGCAAAATTAAATGAACTTGGATTGGCACTGAATTCAGGGGACGAGTAAAAGATACAAAAAGACCCGCCTAGGCTGAAGGTATGAAGTAAGCATGGCGAAAAATCACAGGAGGTCATTACAATGGCAAAGTATAGAAAATTAGGAAGAACTTCTTCCCAGAGAAAAGCATTATTGCGTTCACAGGTAACAGATCTTTTATATAGAGGAAAGATCGTTACAACAGAGGCAAAAGCAAAAGAGATCCGCAAGATCGCTGAAAAACTGATCGCTATGGCAGTCAGAGAAAAAGATAACTTTGAGACAGTTACTGTCGATGCTAAAGTGGCAAAGAAAGACAGTGATGGAAAACGTGTCAAAGAAGTTGTAGACGGAAAGAAAGTTACTGTATATGAGACAGTAAAGAAGGAGATCACAAAGGATATGCCTTCCCGCCTTCATGCAAGAAGACAGATGTTAAAGGTATTATATCCGGTGAAAGAAGTTCCGACAGAACTTGCAGGAAAAAAAGCTAACACTAAGAATGTTGATCTGACAGAAAAGTTATTCAACGAGTATGCACCAAAGTATGCAGACAGAAACGGTGGATACACAAGGATCGTCAAGATCGCGCAGCGTAAAGGTGACGGTGCTTTAGAAGTATTAATTGAATTAGTTTAAGATCAGATATATAAAAAGTAGCAGAATTCGTTTCTGCTACTTTTTTATTGTACATATTATGAAATTAAATTATCTTTTCAAACGTCTTGTAAGAAGTACTCCGGAACAGATCAGACTTCCTGAGAGCACCATGAAAAGGGATGATAGATCATCTCTGTGGTCTCCAGTGGACGCTGTTTTCTTATAGGAAACAGCGTTGCTGTGTTCTGGAGCTGAAGTTTCTTTCTTAGAGACCGTGGCTTTGGATGAGGTACTCCGCCTGCCTATGGATGTCTGCTTCTGTTTGGAAGTGGTCATGTTTTCTCCAGTAGAAGAATTCTCAGTATTTTGTTCTGTTGTTGTGTCTGAGGAATCCTGTGTATCTTTGTAATCCAGAGAGTATATAGAAAACCGGTCAGTCTCAATTGTAACCTTGTCAGGATCGGGGTTTAAGTCTTTTAAAGTGTCAGTCTCATAAGTACCGTCTTCCCGTTGATGAAGCCGGATTACAAGGTATTCCCGGCCTTCCCTTTGGTATTCCTCCGGCACGTCAAAGGTAAGCATAAGCGGGGTTCCCACTGTGGGGATTTTTTCTTCCGTGCCGTCCGTTACTTTCAGGAGATTGATATCCAGGAGCATAGCCTGCTGGGCGGAAGTACGCTTCAGCTCCTTATTCAGCAGATCCTCTATCTTTTTGGAGGGGGAGGATACAGGCTCCGATTTTAAAATAATTTCTACAGTACTTCCGTCGGCAATCTTTTGGCTATCTTCTTCAGTAAGGAGTTCATCGGCTATATTATTTTCTATAGTCATATCGGGTACTTCGGGAGTCTTATCAACATTAATTGAACCGGAAGCAGTTCCAAAGGAAGCGATGTTCCAGGTTGCAGATTCGGAATCAGACTGATACTTAAGTTTTCCGTTTTTTAAGGTAAACCAGTTTTCTTTTGCGCCGGAGCCATTGAAGGCCACAGCTGTATCTCCTACGTCCAGGCCGGATGTCTTTAATGCAGTAGGCTTTGTTTGAGATTTTGGTTCAAAGGAGGATAGATTCAGTGTATGTTTTATATTCAATGTATTGAAATTAGCAATTCCGTCAAATGAGGACGTATTATCTTTGAGGATCAGTTCGGAGTCCGTATTGGAGGATAGTGATTCCCCTTTCATAAGAAGGCCTCCCCATAAGAACTCAACCTTGCTCTCTGAGACTGTCACGGTACTTTTCTCGGATGCTGCAAGGTCTTTAGCGTCTGCGTCATCGGTTTCACCGCCCGCGATATAATCTCCGTAATACATGGTACCTTTATACTCACATCCTTTCACATTGGAGAGGGAGATTGATGTCTGGGTGACTTTGGCGGACCCACCCTGACTTGACCCGCCTCCTCCAATGATCGTTCCCACAATGCTGCTGTCCTTCATGGTAACGGAGCTTGAACCCTTAACATCCGCATGGGAGCCGGAACCGTTGGCGGAACCTCCTCCGTTAAAGGCGGCAGCCACGAGATTGCCCCATTGCTCATCTACCGGGGAGACAGAGCCGGTCACGGTCAGGGAGACAGAGCCGTATACATCCGCAGAGCCCCCGCTGTATGAGGTTCCGCCGGATGTCACATAACCATAAATATTGGAACAGCCGGACATGACGGCGCTGACACTTCCTGTAACGTCGGCACACGCACTGTTGCTTGCATTGCCGGCACCCTGGAAAATCATCACTTCATTACCCTGGCCCTGGAAGGCCGTAGTTGTGGAACCTGCCTTTGCGCGGGCCTTGGCACCGTCCGCATACCCGCCTGCATAGACTTCACGTATGTCAACGTTTTTAAGCGTACAGGAAATCGATCCAGAAACGTCAGCAGTTGCAGAACCTGAGTCCTTTGATGTGGCAGATCCTCCGCCACGCAGAGAGTAGGTTCGTCCGGTTACGCTGAAGCTGACAGAGCCGGTGTTGGCCGAAGCGCTGTAGGAATTTGTGGTGTATGCATATCCGCCTCCGTAAAGATTTCCGTGGTTTCCAGACGGCACAGATGGAATATCAACTGTGACAGAGCCAGATACATTGGCGCTTGCGCTGCCTTTGGAAGCCATGGCATAACCTCCCCCGTAGACTTTGGAAGCGTTTACGGTACCGCTTATTGTGATGAGAACATTTCCGGTGACATCCGCAGGACCGGTGCCGTCAGAGTAACCACCGCCATATACGGAGGATACCTGAACATTCTGAATGACGATGCTGACATTGGACTTCACAGTTTTATTCTTTCCGCCGCCATAGATTGAAAAGCCAGAGGTCACCGGAGTTTCAGACAGCCGGGTTTGCCCTTTTGAGTCAAATACATATGCTTTGCCGTCAGAGTCTTTCTTTATTACAATAGGTGTCCCCTGAGCATACAGATTTGAGCCCTCGATCAGTATACCTGAATTCTCATCGGAGACAGTTTTTTTCGTTTTCTCCGTAGACCTGCCCGTGGATGTACTGCCGGCTGCGGTGACAGAAGACGGATCGCTTTGTTCCGGTACCAGCTGTTCTGTTGAGGATGCTTCAGTGGTCTGTTCCGTCTCAGACACTGCGTCAGTGGTTGGAGCTTGTGTCGGCGGCTGTGTGTTTGAAGCTGCCTCTTCGGTGGTTTTGTTCTGTGTCTCTGATACTGCGGAGGCCTGAGCCGCCTCTTTATTCTCCTTTGTTTCATCGGCTGCGTAACTTAGATTGCCGAGTGTTGCCACAATAAATGCCAAAAGCGTAGCCGCCAGCACAATGGTGTGTCTTTTCCATCTCTTCATAGTGATTCCCCCTTAAATGCCCCTTATGATCTTTTAATTAAACAAAAACTACATGCTGACGAAAAAAACTCCGGCAGAATACTGCCGGAGTCTATTTTATCTTTAAAATATACAACGTAAGATAAACTGCACATAAAAAGTGCAGTATAAGATCCATTGATAGAACTGTCAGATCAAATAGATCATGATGTCCTGTAGGTAAAATGGAGCAACCGGCTGCCATACCATAACATGGTTTAGGCCCTTGGCTTTGCGTCACCGGATTTCCCCGGTTTTGCCCATTTATAAAGGCCGCTCCCCGCGGTTCTTGTTTATATATCCAGTATATGATTTCGCTGCCGTAATGTCAATGAATACCTATTGTTTCCAGTGCATTTTATTGATATAATGGAGCATATGCCAAAGGAGAAACCAATGTCAATATTACAGATTAGAGATTTAATTCATCAATATATAACATATGGGGAGAAGGAAGAAGAGAATCAGACAGTCAACGCTGTGGACGGAGTGGATCTGACAGTGGAAAAGGGTGAATTCATTGCGATCCTTGGACACAATGGATCAGGGAAATCGTCCCTGGCGAAGCACATCAACGGACTGCTTCAGCCCACATCCGGTACCGTATATCTGAAAGGTATGGATACGAGAGATCCAAAGCAGATCCTTAGAATCCGCCAAAGTGCAGGTATTGTATTCCAGAACCCGGATAACCAGATTGTCGGTTCTGTGGTGGAGGAGGATGTGGCCTTTGGCCCGGAGAATATCGGGGTGCCCACAAGAGACATATGGAAACGTGTGGCGGGAGCCCTGGAGGGAGTTGGGATGACAGCCTATAAAAGCGCCAGCCCCAACCATTTATCCGGGGGACAGAAACAGCGGGTGGCTATTGCCGGCATCATGGCTATGGAGCCGGAGTGTATTGTGCTGGACGAGCCCACGGCGATGCTGGACCCCAAGGGGAGACGGGATGTGCTGTCTCTGGCCAGAGAGCTTAATGAGCAGAAAGAGATCACGATCATTTTGATTACGCATGATATGGAAGAAGTCCTGATGGCTGATAAGGTGTTTGTTATGGATCAGGGAAAGGTAGTCATGAACGGAACACCGAAGGAAGTCTTTGCCCATGTGAAGCAGCTCAAGGAATACGGATTGGAAGTGCCGTTTGCCTCAGAGCTTGCCTATGAGCTCAAGAAGGAAGGAATCAGGCTTTCTGATACGATAACGACAAGGGAAGAACTGGTGGAAGAGTTATGTCAATTAGTTTAGAAAAAGTAAGTTATATATATGAAGATAATTCCGATTTAAAAAAGCCTGCCCTGATTGATGTGGATCTAGAGATCGGAGAGGGAGAATTTATTGGGATTATCGGCCATACCGGATCGGGGAAGTCTACCCTGATCCAGCATCTGAACGGCTTGATGGAACCTACAAAGGGACATGTCTATTTTGAGGGGGAGAATATCCATGCCCAGGACTATGATATCAAAAGCCTCCGCGGCCAGGTGGGTCTCTGCTTCCAGTACCCGGAGCATCAGCTGTTTGAGACGACCATACTGGAGGACGTGTGTTTCGGTCCTATGAACTTTGGGGCTTCCAAAGAAGAGGCGCTGCAGGCTGCAAAAGAGGCGCTCAGAGATGTGGGAGTGGCAGAAGAGCTGTTTGAGAAGTCTCCTTTCGAGCTTTCCGGAGGGCAGAAGAGAAGAGCTGCCATTGCCGGTATCCTGGCTATGAAGCCGAAATACTTCATTCTGGATGAACCCACTGCAGGTCTGGATCCGGAAGGAAGAGTGCATCTGTTAAATCTTCTGAAGCGTCTGAATCAGGAGCAGGGCATCACGATCATCCTTGTGTCTCACAGCATGGAAGATATCGCATCCTATGTGGATCGGATGATCGTCATGAACCGGGGCCGACTGGAGTTTGACGGTGACAGGGAAGAGGTGTTCTCCCACCAGAAGGAACTGGAGCAGATGGGGCTGTCCGTTCCGTTTTTCCGTTATCTGGCCAATGATCTGAAGGAAAAGGGATTCCCTCTTGAGGGAGAGATCCTGACTCTTGAAGATGCCAAGACGGCGATCCTAGAAACATTAAAGAAGGAACAAACATATGATTAAAGATATTACCATAGGACAATATTACAGATCAGATTCTATTCTTCACCGGCTGGATCCGCGGGTGAAGCTTTTAGGGACGTTAATATATGTTGTAACACTGTTTTTCTCAAAATCTCCGCTGACCTATGCGGCATCCATACTGTTTCTTGCAGTGATGATCGGAATCTCCACAGTTCCGCTCTCCTTTATTGTCAGGGGATTGAAGGCAGTGGGTGTAATTCTGCTGTTCTCTGTGGTCATCAATATTTTCTTTATTCCGGGAGAGGCCATCGTTCATTTGGGCATTTTCAGGATCACCAAAGAAGGAGTTGTGACAGCTGTTTACCTGGGTACAAGACTGGTGATGCTGGTGCTGGGCACTTCCCTTATGACCTTCACCACCACACCCAACGAGCTGACAGATGGTCTGGAAAAGTCTCTGGGGTTTTTAAATATTATAAAAGTTCCTGTGCACGAAATCGCCATGATGATGTCCATTGCCCTGAGGTTTATTCCGATTCTCACGGAGGAGTTAGACAAGATCATGAAGGCGCAGACTGCCAGAGGAGTGGATTTTAAAAACGGAAGTTTCCTGCATCGGATGAAGAGTATGGTGCCTATCGTGGTGCCTCTCTTTGTGGCGGCAGTGAGAAGGGCCAATGACCTGGCAATGGCGATGGAATCCAGATGCTATCATGGCGGAGAGGGACGTACAAAGATGAAGCCTTTGCAATACCGCAGAAGAGATCTGCTGGCTTATCTGTACCTGTTTTTATTTCTGGCACTGATGGTTTACCTTGGATTTTTCTGCCCGGTAGGAAGATAGACGTGAGGTGGGCAGATGAAACGGATTAAGTTAGTAGTGGCATATGACGGTACAAATTACTGCGGATGGCAGATACAGCCCAAGGACGCAACCATAGAAGGGATACTCAATGAAAAGCTCAGCAGTCTCTTAGATGAGCAGATCACAGTGATCGGCGCCAGCCGCACTGACTCGGGAGTCCATGCCCTTGGCAATGTGGCAGTGTTTGATACCGACACAAAGATCGCGGGAGAGCGGATCGCCAGAGCATTGAACCAGAGACTTCCCGATGATGTTGTCATTCAATCATCGGAGGAAGTGCCGGGTGATTTTCACCCCAGATATCAGGATACACGAAAGACCTATGAGTACACTATTTACAACGCGGCATTTGACAATCCAGTTACCGCGAGACATCATCATTTTGTGTATGTACCGTTGGATTTCCAACGCATGAGCGAGGCTTCTCAGTATTTTCTGGGAGAGCATGATTTTCTCAGCTTTTCGACCACGGGAAGTCCTACAAAGACCACAGTGAGGACGATTTATGAGTGTGAAGTGAGACAGGAAGGACAATATATCACCATGAGGGTGACAGGAAACGGTTTCCTTTATAACATGGTGAGGATGATGGCCGGTACGTTAATCTCAATCGGAAGAGGGCGGAGAGAACCGGAGTGGATCAGGGAATTATTTGGGAATCCCAAAAGAGGAAAAGCTGGGCCAAATGCTCCGGCAAAGGGTCTTACCTTGATAAAGATACGCTATATGGATCAGGAGAAGGATGGAGATTAAATGAAGATCATGGGACTGCAAAAATCGACCCTGCTGGATTATCCAGGAAAAGTCGCCTGCACGGTTTTTACCGGCGGGTGTAATTTTTTTTGTCCATTCTGCCACAATGGGGAGCTGATTGCTTTACCGGCAGAAGAGAGGGGACTGCCAAGGGAGGAACTGGCAGCATTTCTAAAGAAACGGAAGGGGATCCTGGACGGTGTCTGTATCTCAGGAGGAGAACCGCTGATCCATCAGGAACTTCCGGATCTGTTAAGAGAGATCAAAGATCTCGGATATCTGGTAAAGCTGGATACCAACGGTAGTTTTCCTGACAGGCTCAGAAAGCTTGCCGGTGAGGGGCTATTGGATTATGTGGCCATGGATATTAAAAATTCCAAACGAAAATATGCATTGACAACGGGACTGGAAGCATTTTCTATAGAGCCGGTGGAGGAGAGTGTCAGATTCCTGATGGAGGGGAAGCTGCCTTTTGAATTTCGTACTACTGTGGTGAGACAACTGCATACAAAAGAGGATATGCTGGAAATCGGAGACTGGATTAGGGGAAAAGAACCATACTTTCTCCAGGCGTTTGAACGATCCTCCAATGTGCCGGATTCCGGGCTTACGGCTTATGACAAGGAAGAGATGCAGGAACTGGCGGATATCCTGAAGGGAAAACTGCCAAATGTAGAATTGAGGGGGATATAACAATATATTGTGCATGGAGATAAATAAAGATACAATATATTGACTTTGTTTCACAAGGTGATATAATTCTAAGTATTGAATATAGAAAGAATGGGGTGTAATTGTCATGTATTATGTAATAAAAAGAGACGGGACAGAGGCAGAGTTTGATATCCGGAAAATAACAACTGCCATCACAAGGGCATTTGAGGCCAAAGAAAAACAGTACCATCCCAGCGTGATCGACCTGCTGGCTTTAAAGGTTACGGCTGATTTTGAGCCGAAGGTTAAGAATGATGTGATTGCCGTGGAGGATATCCAGGACAGCGTGGAGTCCGTATTGATCCAGGCAGGTTATGCGGATGTTGCCAAGGGGTATATCTTATACAGGAAACAGAGGGAAAAGATCAGGAACATGAAGTCTACGATTTTAGACTATAAAGAACTGGTGGACAGCTATGTAAAAGCCAGTGACTGGCGTGTAAAAGAGAATTCCACCGTGACTTACTCCGTCGGCGGCCTGATCCTGAGCAACAGCGGCGCTATCACAGCGAACTACTGGCTGTCCGAGATTTATGATGATGAGATCGCAGATGCCCACAGAAATGCTGACATTCATATTCACGATCTTTCTATGCTGACAGGATACTGTGCAGGATGGTCTTTAAAGCAGCTGATCCAGGAAGGGCTTGGAGGCGTGCGTGGAAAGATTACCTCCGCTCCGGCAAAGCATCTTTCTACACTCTGCAATCAGATGGTGAACTTTCTTGGAATCATGCAGAACGAATGGGCCGGAGCCCAGGCGTTTTCATCTTTTGACACCTATCTGGCACCTTTTGTGAAGGCAGATGATCTATCCTACTATGAAGTGAAAAAGTGTGTGCAGTCCTTTATCTTTGGGGTGAATATCCCAAGCCGCTGGGGAACTCAGGCTCCATTCTCCAACATAACCCTGGACTGGACGGTTCCGGATGATCTGGCGGAACTGCCTGCTATCGTAGGCGGAAAAGAGATGGACTTTAGGTATAAAGACTGCAAAAAGGAGATGGATATGGTGAACAAGGCGTTCATCGAAGTTATGATCGAGGGAGATGCCGACGGGCGTGGATTTCAGTACCCGATCCCTACATATTCCATCACCAGGGATTTTGACTGGTCTGACACGGAAAACAACCGCCTGTTATTTGAGATGACAGCCAAGTATGGCACACCTTATTTTTCTAATTATATCAACAGCGAAATGCAGCCCAGCGATGTGCGCAGTATGTGCTGCCGTCTGCGACTGGATTTAAGGGAACTTAGGAAAAAAGCCGGAGGATTCTTCGGCAGCGGAGAGAGTACCGGATCTGTGGGGGTAGTCACCATCAATCTGCCTAAGATTGCTTATCTGTCTAAAGACGAAAAAGAATTTTACCACAGACTGGATCATCTGATGGATGTGGCTGCAAGATCTTTAAAGATCAAGAGAACCATTATCACCAAGTTATTTGATGAAGGGCTTTATCCTTATACAAAACGTTATTTAGATTCCTTCGGCAACCATTTTTCAACCATAGGATTGATCGGTATGAACGAAGCAGGTCTGAACGCCGGCTGGATCAAAGCGGACCTTACGGAAGAAAAGGCGCAGAAATTTGCAAAAGAAGTGTTAAACCATATGAGAAACCGTCTGTCTGATTATCAGGAGAAATACGGAGATCTCTACAATCTTGAGGCAACACCGGCGGAATCCACCACATACCGTCTGGCAAAGCATGATGTGGCAGATTATCCGGATATCATCACGGCTTCGGAAGAAGGAGGAGCACCGTTCTATACAAACAGCTCCCATCTGCCGGTGGGATACACGGATGATGTTTTTGATGCTCTGGATATTCAGGACGAATTACAGACATTATATACATCAGGGACTGTCTTCCACACCTTCCTGGGAGAAAAGCTTCCGGGCTGGAAAGCTGCCGCGGCATTAGTGAAAAAGATTGCTGAAAATTACCGGCTTCCTTATTATACGATCTCACCGACCTATTCTGTGTGCAGAAACCATGGATATTTGAGCGGAGAGGTCTACGAGTGCCCGGATTGCGGAGAAAAGACTGAGGTGTACAGCAGGATTACCGGTTATTACCGTCCGGTCCAGAATTGGAACGATGGAAAGGCACAGGAATATAAGGAGAGAAAGCTGTATGATGTAGAGCACTCCAGCCTGAAGGCCTCCAGCATTCCGAAAAAGGATGTAAGCATTGCCTCTGAGGCAGAAAAGAAGATCGAGGAAGCCCAAAAGATGCTTTTGTTTACCACAAAAACCTGTCCCAACTGCCGCATGGCCGGGGAAGTGCTGAAAGAGTCGCAGATTCCGTTTGAGATCGTGGATGCGGAGGAACATCAGGAACTGGTGCAGGAATACGGCATCATGCAGGCTCCATCCTTGGTCGTACTGCGGGGGGAACAGTTCGAGACGCACTGCAATGTTTCCAATATTAAAAAATACGCGGAGCAGAATCACTGCGGCTGATGAACAGGCAGGCCTGTCAGATTTGTTTGATATTTTTTGGATGAAATTTATTGACACACCCCGGTCAGTGTTATATAATATGAAAATGTGACATAAAAGAAAATGCTTACCCCAATGCCCCGGAGGGAGTATTTTATATAGAAGACACATTGATTGAGAAATTTAGGAGGAAGAACCATGAAGAGCTTTATGGCAAGCCCATCAACAATTGAAAGAGAATGGTATGTAGTTGACGCCACAGGACATACATTAGGACGTTTAGCATCAGAGATCGCAAAAGTTTTAAGAGGCAAGAATAAGCCGACTTATACTCCTCATATTGACACAGGCGACAATGTTATCGTTGTGAACGCAGATAAAATCCAGGTAACAGGAAAGAAATTAGACCAGAAGATCTACTACAATCACTCTGATTATGTAGGTGGAATGAAAGAAACAACTTTAAAAGAAAAAATGGCAAAAAAGCCTGAAGACGTTATCTATCTTGCAGTAAAAGGTATGCTTCCAAAAGGTCCTTTAGGAAGAGCAATGATTAAGAAACTTCATGTATATGCAGGCGCAGAGCACAACAACCAGGCTCAGCAGCCAAAAGCATTAGAGATCAAGTATTAAGAAGGAGGACGATTAAGTGGCTACAGCAAAATATTACGGAACTGGTAGAAGAAAAAGCAGTATCGCTAGAGTATATTTAGTACCAGGAACAGGAAAAATCACAATCAATAAAAGAGATATTGATGAATATTTAGGATTAGAGACATTAAAAGTAGTCGTACGCCAGCCATTGGTTGCTACAGACACTCTTGGAAAATACGATGTATTAGTTAATGTTATCGGCGGTGGATTTACAGGTCAGGCCGGAGCAATCCGTCATGGTATCTCCAGAGCTTTATTACAGGTAGACGGAGACTTCCGCCCGGTATTAAAGAAAGCAGGATACTTAACCAGAGATCCTCGTATGAAAGAAAGAAAGAAACCAGGTTTACGTTCTGCACGTCGTGCACCACAGTTCTCCAAACGATAAGAACTATTATAAGAGAATTATTAAAACCCTTGAAAACGTAATGTTTTCAAGGGTTCTTATTATATTTTACGTTTTGTAAGTAGTTCTACATGGCAAAACCGCCCTTGTAGTTCGGCGAGTAAGGGCGGTTCTTTAACTAAACTTATAGGTCAACCTCTTGTGGGCGGTTGTTCCTTTTCTATCTATAACATAACAAGATATTAAATTCAATAAGAATTAGGATACTAAAACAGCTGAAGTGAAAAGTTTATTTACACTTTGAAAAACGTTAAGAAAAAAGTGGAATTTTTTCTACAAAAGCTGAATCAATATGACTGAGAACAAGGTTCAAATCTTCCTGGCTGGTAAGCCCCAAAGATTTCAGGTCTGTCCTTTTTGGAAGGATATACCGCAATTCGATATGTTTGTTTTCAAGGGTGCCTTTCTGACCGGACTGCATCGGATCGCAGTAGAACACAAGGGTACGCTTTGTGCCATCAGAACCTGTTTCCATAGCATCGGCATATGTAAATTAAGAACCTCTGTCGGTAAGGAGCACATGGACATACTTTCTAAATACTTCAGTACCGAGAATGGTTTCGGGCAGGTTAATGCCCTGTTTCAGTAAAGGGGCAATGGTCTCAGCGATTACTTTTCCTTCCCTGAATAGTAAGATTAACGCCCTGACGGGAATCAATCAGTGTTGTCCTGTAATCCAAATGGGCATCTTGCACTTGTGAGTAAGAACCCGATGCAGCTTGATTTCCTTGCCGACAGTAGATTTGTCTTTGCCGATGGTTTGTGCGATAGCTGTTTTTGAAGAGCCGTTGGTAATGCCAGTTAAGATAAAACGTCTTTCTTCCAAAGTTAAATGAGAAAATGAATTTGTTTCACACATAAAGATACCTGCCTTTCCAATGGCTGTCAGGTATCATAATTGTAAGACTAAATGCAACATTTATGAAAGTGGAAGAAGGTGTAAGACTAAAATCTACTTTGCCCTATTCAAAGTGGAAATAAACTTTTCACTTCAGTCGATATTTCCTTGTCAAATCTGTGAAAATATATTGACTATTTTTAATAAGATGTTATAATGATGATATTGATAGGATTGTAACTCTTCGAGGCATTACCTTTAGTTTATTAGGTATGCTGAGAAGAGTTTTTTTATTTGTGGAAAGGGGAAAAATGTTTAACTTTTTTAAAAAGAATAAAAATTTAGATGGTGTTATTATGTCACCGGTCAATGGAAAGTGTATAGATTTATCAGAAGTTCCGGATAAAGTGTTTTCAGAGAGAATGATAGGGGATGGTGTGGCATTCATTTATGAGGATGACATGATATGTTCTCCATGTAACGGGACAGTAGTTATGGTTGCGGATACTTCTCATGCAATTGGCATAAAAAGTGAAGAGATTGAAATAATAATTCACATTGGATTAGATACTGTGGAACTTAATGGGGAAGGCATTGAAGTATTCGTTAAGACCGATCAAAAGGTAGAATTAGGAACACCATTAGTTAGAATCGACAGGAAATTTATGAAAGAAAAGACGGTGAATCTAACTACGCCGATGATTATAACAAATACTGGAGATTTTAAATTGGAGTTTGAAAATATAGGGAAAGAAGTAAGGCGCAGTAAGTCAGAAGTGATAAAGTATACCAAGAGTGAATAGATAAGCATAAAATTTATTTAATTTAAGAAGAGGGGGGGCTTTTTTGTGAGGATTACTAAAAAAATTAATAACAACGTTGTATTAGGGGTAGATCCTAAGGGAAAAGAAGTAGTGATTTTCGGGAAAGGAATTGGATTCCACGAAATTCCTTACGAATTAAAAGACTCATCTTTGATAAGTAAAACTTTTTATGATATTGATTCAAGTTATTTGGAATTATTATCTGAAATTCCTGAAGATATTTTTAATGTTTCATCTAAAATTGTTGATTATGCAAGAAGTAAAGTCGGTTGTGAACTAAATCCAAGTCTGGCATTTATGTTAGCCGATCACATTAATTTTGCTGTCATAAGATTAAAGGAATTCATAGATGTTACGAATCCGTTAACCAATGATATCAAATATTTATATAAAACAGAAATGGAGATTGGATATAAAGCTCTGGATATGATAGAGGAGGATTTACAGATTCGCTTTCCGAAAGGGGAGGCAGCAAGTATTGCACTGCATATTATCAATGCAGAAGGTATGCAAAATGATATGAATAATACAATAAAAGTTACGAAGCTTCTTAAAGAAATAACCAAAATTGTAGAAGAAAGCTTTGATTTTGAAATTGATCAGGACAGCATTGACTATTCCAGATTTGTTATTCACTTAAAGTATTTTGTACAGCGTGTGAAAGAACCAAAAGAGAAAGTTTCAGATTCTACGAAATTGCTTCTTGAATCTATAAAAGCTCAATCTCCGGATACGTATAAATGTTTTCAGAAAATAGAGAGCTATTTAAAAAAAATATTAAACTGGAAATACAGCGAAGAGGATCAATTATATCTATTGGTTCATATCAATAGGATTTTAAATAACTAAAGAACGCATGTCACGTATTACCCTAAAATTTATGTATTTTTCCGCATTGGATTGTAACTCTGCCTTGAGGCATTACCAATGATAGATATTAGTATATTTATCATTTGCTGCCTTGAGGCTTTTTTATTTAATTGATGTCAATTATAAGGGGGGATAAAGATGTAAACAATAAAAATCATTTATGTATACAAGTTACATTCAAAAATGGAGGTGAACATGATGTCAGCAAGTGAATTAAGTAAGAACATTATTTCTAATGTAGGTGGTGTGGAAAATATCAATTCATTAACGCACTGTGTAACAAGATTAAGGTTTGTTCTTAAAGAGAAAGAAAAAGTAAATAAAGATACCATTGATAATTTGGACGGAGTAACAAGTTCATTATATTCCGGGGGTCAGTATCAAGTTATTATTGGACAAGATGTGGCAAATGTATTTGAAGATATTATTAGTAATTATGATTTGAATGGTACTAAAAAAGGTGTTGCTGATACAAATCAGGGGGAAGATAAAAAGAGTATTTTGGGGCGTTTAGATCAATTGTTCAGCATATTAGCATCAATCTTTACACCATTAATTCCTGCGATGCAGGGTATGGGATTTTTAAAAATAATTTTGGTCTTAGCGAAATTTATGGGTGCGTCACCGGAAAGCACTACTTATCAGTTGGTCAATACATTATCAGATTCTTTTTTCTATTTCCTTCCGTTTCTTGTGGCGTGGTCCGCAGCGGAAAGATTTAAGGCTAATAAGGCACTGGCTTTGATGTTAACCGGATTTTTGCTGCATCCAGGTTTTATGGAATTATTCAAGGCAAATGAACAGGTTTCATTTTTGGGGATTAATGTTCCGAATATAAATTATACCGGAAGTATATTGCCGCCAATTCTGACAATACTTTTGTTATCATATGTTCAAAAATTATTAAATAAATTACTGCCAAAACTATTTAAGACAGTATTTTCATCTGTGATCGCTTTGATTATTACAATGCCGATTGCAATCTTAATTATTGGACCGATTGGGAATTGGGGCGGTGCTATATTAGTAAATTTATTCAATAGTTTATATCAGTTTAGTCCATTGCTGTCTGGTGCAGTAATCGGAGGACTGTGGCAAGTAATCATAATTGTTGGTATGCACTGGCTGGTACTGACATTGATTCAGTTCCCGAATATAAATAGTTTGGGAGTGGACAGAGTTACAGTTGCGTTTGCTCCTAGTATAATGTGTCAAATTGCAGCAGGACTTGCCGTTGCATTAAAAGTTAAAAATAAAGTGGTTCGGGAGAATGCATTATCTTTAACAGTAACAAGTTTACTCTCCGGCGGAGTAATTGAACCGGTAATGTATGGGGTAAATATAAAATATAGAAAGCCTTTCTACTTTGTATTAGTAGGAGGCGCAGTAGGAGGAGCTATTACAGGAGCATGTGGAGCAGGGATTACCGCTCCGGTTATGTTTGGTATATATACGTTGCCGGCTTTCTTTGGCAAAGGATTTACAGGGTTGATGATAGGAACATTAGTTGGTTGTTCCGTGACATTTTTATTAACCTATTTCTTTGGAGTTGACAAGGCAATCGAAGAAAAACAAAAGAAAGAATTAGAAGCTTACACAGCAGAAATTGTATAAGAAGGAGATAGATTTTATGGAAAAACAATATTTATATAACAAGATTAAAGGGACTTTAGTAGCTGCGGGAATGGGAGATGCAATGGGGGCGCCTTCAGAGGCTTGGAGCAGAGATGAAATTATTAAAAACTATGGGGGACCAATTACTGATTTTATAGATCCAAGTTTAAATCTTTATGTGAAAGATAACCTGATGGGTGAAGTTACAGATGATACATCTCAGATGTATGAAATGGCATTGGCAGTCATTAAATCTAAAGGAAATTTTACGGTAAATGATGCAGCAAATGCTTTGATAGAATGGTCGGAAAAATATCCGAAGTATTATCCAAGAAATGCAGGACCAACAACAAGATATTTGATAGAGGACTTAAAATCAGGCAAAGATCCTGTTGAATTGGGGAAAACGGGCGGAACATATGACCGTGGTACTTCTAATGGTGCAGCGATGAGAATTGCTCCGGCGGGATTGCTGTTTCCTGGAAATTTGGAAAAAACCATAGAAGTTGCAATTACTATGACTAAGCCGTCCCATGGAACACAGCATGGATATTCGGGGGCATGTGCAATTGCATGCGGAATCTCAAATGCTTTAATGGAAGATTCTGATTTATATTCTATTATAAAAGCTTGTCTTTACGGAGCGAAACGTGGAGAAGAAATTGGAAGGGAAGAAGCCAGAATTGCTCCGGGATTTGCAGTTTATGAAAAAATCGTTAAAAGTATAGAAATTGCTTTAACCTCAGATCAAATGGACGAAGCGATGGAAAGATTGGAAAGAAGTGTTGGAAATGACGGATCTATTCAAAGTTCTGCTGCATGTGCCATTGGCCTTTTTTTAGCAAGTTCCGGAGATGTATTGAAAACAATCATCGGCGGCGCAAATATTGGCGGAGATACCGATACGATTGCTTGTATTGCGGGAATGTTAGCCGGTGCATATACAGGATTTGAAGAGATAGACAGTGATAAATATGAGGTGTTTAAAAAGGCTAATACAGGATTTGATTTTGATAAAGTATCTGAAGAACTGACAGATTTAGCTCATAATAATTATTTGAATGCTAAGTAATTCTTTAAACTTCTTAGGTTGTTGTTTTGATTCTTATAGCGGTCTCCTTTAGAACTGTCTGATATGATAGAGACTTAAAGGAGGCTGTTTTTTTATTTCCTGATCATGCTTAGACAAACCCTGACAATGCGTGTCAGGATAAAAATGGATGTTGACAATATGAAAAGCAAAGACTATAATAAACAAAAAATAAGAAATGAAATGAGGTGTCTTGGTGTTACGGGTTTCTGGAATGAGCATTGCAGAAAAATAAAATAATGATCAGGGACGACAGGTATGGATATGCCGGTCTGTTTTTTGTCAGCCTGCATATAAAGCAGACTGATCTGATATTTTGCCTTACAAACCCGTTTCATACGCTTTATATAGATGGTAAGAGATGTTGGAACATAGCTGTGTAATGCTGTGTTTTTTTATTCTTTTAATTTAGACTTCTTTCGTTAAAAGATCACAGGGAATGTGCCGGTTTCGGGGCAATGTATCTGTGATCTTTATTTTATTTCAGGAAATTAAACTATGATAATATAGGCATCATTCTGCCTTGACTGAGAAAGGAATCTATCATGAAAAATAAATCATTGACAACATTGGGATATCATCAGATATTAGAGCAGCTAAAAGACTATGCATTTTCTGCGGGCGCAAAGGAACGGATCGGCCGGATGCTGCCTTTATTGTCTGAACTGAAGCTGAGGAAACATATAAATGACACATCCCAGGCAAGAGGAATGGTGGAGACATATGGAACACCACCTCTCCCAGCCATGGATCATATGGAAGAATATATAAAAAAAGCAGCTGCGGGGGCACTGCTCCTACCGGAAGAATTGGAAGAATTATGTATGTTCTTAAATTCTGTCGCACGGCTGAAGATCTACCTTAAGAAAGGGGAGGCTGAACAAATCAGCCTGGCTTTTTATAACCAGAATTTAGAATCCCTGGATGACTTGAAAGAGGAGATCAGGCAGTGTATCAGAAATGGAAGGGTAGATGACTATGCGTCACCGTACCTGAAAGACATCCGAAAGCAGATGCTTCTGCTCAGTGAGAAAATCGGAGAGAAAGCTGAAAAAGCACTGAGGGCAAATAAAACGTATTTGAGCGATGCATTTGTAGTGAAAAGAAACGGAAGGTATTGTATTCCTGTCCGTAAAAAATGCAGAAATATGGTTTTGGGAAGCGCAGTTGACCAGTCTTCCACCGGTGCCACTATCTTTGTGGAGCCTGCTTCGGTTGCAGGGCTCAGAGAGGAACTGGAACTTTATCAAATTGAGGAGGATTCGGAAGAAAGAAGAATCCTTTACAGCCTGACGAGCCTGGCAGCACAGAATGAGGAAGCCTTGAAAGAAGATATTCGCGTGATCGAAAAGCTTGACTTTATATTTGCCAAGGGACGCCTGAGCCTTGAAATGAATGCAGTGGAACCTGAGATCAATACAGAACATTACATCAGGCTTAAGAAAGCCAGGCATCCAATGCTGTCAGGGGAAACCTGTGTGCCGTTAGACTTTGAAATAGGAAGAGAGAACCGCGGAGTCATCATAACAGGACCGAATACAGGCGGAAAAACGGTAGCAATTAAGACTGTCGCCTTAATGAGCGCAATGGCATGCTCCGGGCTTCATGTTCCCTGTGAATGTGCAGAACTCTGTATGCAGAATGAGATCCTCTGTGATATTGGAGACGGACAGAATATATCTGATAATCTGTCTACCTTTTCAGCACACATCAAGAATGTTCTGGAAATATTAAAAAGAATTCAGAAAGACAGTCTTGTCATATTAGATGAACTGGGTTCCGGGACCGACCCGGCGGAAGGAATGGGAATCGCAGTGGCAATCCTCGAAGAATTGAGAAACAGCGGAGCATTATTTCTGGTAACCACCCATTATCCCGAAGTAAAAGAATACGCAGACCGGTATCCGGAAGTGGTGAATGCAAGGATGGAGTTTGATCGGGAAACTCTGAAACCTTTGTACCGGCTGACGGTAGGGGAGGCAGGAGAAAGCTGTGCATTATATATAGCGAAACGTCTTGGCTTTCCGGGCAGGATGCTCTGTGAAGCGGCCAGAGAGGCTTATGGAGAGGAATGTGAGAATGTTCTCGGCACATTGCAGTTAAGTGACAGGGAAGAAGAAATCAGAAGAGAAAAGTCCCCTTCCATACAGAAAATACAGCCTAAAAAGGAAAAGAGGGAGAAGGGTAGAAAATTTGTTACCGGTGACAGCGTGACAGTTCTGCCCGATGGACAGATCGGGATCGTAGTGAAGCCGTCGGATGAAAACGGCCAGGTTTTAGTGCAGATAAAAAAAGAAAAAAAGCTGTACAGCCATAAACGGCTCAAATTAAAAGTTGCAGCATCCAAGCTTTATCCGGAGGAATATGATTTCTCTATCATATTCGATTCCGTGGAGAACAGAAAAGCAAGGCATAAGATGGGAAAACGATACCGGGATGATCTTGTCATTAAGTCAGAAGAATAACAATAGATTGTTTGAAAGGAGTATGATATGAGGATCAGAAAAGAAGAAAAAAAAGACTATGCTGAGGTCTATGAACTTGTGAAAGCTGCATTTGAGACAGCGGAGCATGCGGACGGCAATGAACAGGATCTTGTGGAAGCACTGAGAAAAAGCAGTGCTTTTGTGCCGGAACTTTCTCTTGTTGCTGAGGAAGACGGTAAAATCGCGGGACATATCATGTTTACGGAAATAAGAATCGATGATAAGATAGAACTTGCTCTGGCACCTCTTTCCGTACTGCCGAAATACCAGAATAGAGGCATCGGAATGAGGCTGATAAAGGAAGGCCATAAAATTGCAGCTCAAATGGGATACGGAATCTCTATCGTTGTGGGAATTGAGGATTACTATCCAAAGGCTGGATATAAAAGAGCGAAAGATTATGGAATCAAAGATCCATTTCAAGTGCCGAACGAAAATTTTATGGTATGCGGCCTTGGTAAAGAAATAGGGCAGTACCATGGGACTGTAGAGTATGCAAAAGAATTTTATGATGCAGTGGAAGGAAGATGACAGGAGGAAATCACGATGACAGAAAAGGAAAAAGCAGCCCTGGGGATGCTGTACGATGCCAACTATGATGAAGATATAAAGGCAGAAAGACTTGAATGCCAAGACTTGTGCGCGGAATATAACCGTCTGATGCCCAGTGAAGTGGAGAAAAGAACGGAGCTTATGAAGAAGATTCTCGGAAAGACAGAGGGGGAGTTTGTAATAGAGCAGCCCTTTCTGTGTGACTATGGGCACAATATCGAGATTGGGGAGCGCTGTTATCTGAACTATAACTGCACCATACTGGATGGGGCGAAGGTCACATTCGGTCATGATGTCTTTGTCGCTCCAAATTGTTCTTTCTATACAGCGGGGCATCCATTTGACGTGAAACAGCGGAATGAAGGTCTTGAATATGCATATCCGATCCATGTGGGAAATAACGTATGGATCGGCGGAAATGTGACCGTGGTCCCAGGAGTGACCATCGGCGACGGAACAGTCGTTGCAGCGGGGAGTGTCGTGACAAAGGACCTGCCGGCAGGAGTGCTGGCAGCCGGAAACCCATGCAGGGTGATAAGGAAACTTACAGAGGAATAATTCAGATCACCCCTTATTCTATTCCTTTCAGGTGGACGCACTACGTGCAATGCGGTATACCCACAGGGCACCCCGTATTTTATACCCTTCGGGTGGACGCACTACGTGCAATGCGGTATACTTAATAAAAGAAGTAGGGAAGGAAGTGTGATGCATATGACAGGCCTTATTTTACAGCTGGAGTACAGCGGGAGGATCCTTCTGGCCGCTGTCTGCGGCGCATGTATCGGCTATGAGCGGACCAACAGGCTTAAGACCGCCGGCATCAGGACCCATGTGATTGTATCCCTGGCTGCTGCATTGATGATGATCATTTCTAAGTATGGGTTTAACGACATTTTAGCGATGCATAATATTGGATTAGATCCATCCAGGATTGCGGCGGGAGTGGTGACAGCCATCGGCTTTCTGGGTGCAGGCATTATCTTTGTACATAACCAGAGTGTCAGCGGCCTGACCACAGCGGCAGGAATCTGGGCTACCGTGGGTGTGGGAATGTCCGTGGGAGGCGGTCTCTATGTGATCGGGATTTTCAGTACAATCCTGCTCATCATTGTACAGTGGATCCTGCACAGGGATTTTAAGTGGATCAAGACCCCGACTGTTGAAGTCATTACCCTAAAGCTGCCCAATAGCCCTAATGCTGTTAAGATGATCCAGGAGACGATCCGTGAGGAGTCTATAGAGATTCTGAACATTTCGGTGGAAAAGATGGGCGAAGAAAGTATTAAGGTGAGGCTTGATGTGAAGCTGCCTGACAGCTTTAATATGTATGATGCGATTAAGCGGCTGCTGGAGAACGAAAATATTGAATCCATTGATATCTGAGACAGAAAAGGAACCGGATATGATCAGAAAAGCACACAAAGATGACGTAAAAAGGATCACACAGATTTATAATGAGGTGGTGGCCAATTCAGCCGCCACCTTTGACTTGGAAGAGAAGTCATTAGAAGACCGGGCAGCGTGGATGGAAGAGCATAAGGGAAACCACCCGCTGCTTGTTTATGAGACGAATGGAAGTGTTGTCGGCTATGCAAGCCTGTCTTCTTACAGGGAGAAAAAAGCGTTTGACGCCACCGTGGAATTGTCCGTCTATCTGGACAGCAGGTACAGAGGCAGGGGGATCGGCACAGCGCTCATGGAAGCAATTCTTTTGGAAGCAAAGAGCCGAAAAGATATCCACACAGTAGTCTCTGTCATCACGGGAGGAAATAAAGCCAGCCAGAAGCTTCATGAAAGCTTTGGGTTTGATTTCTGCGGCACGGTCAGGGAGGCTGGGTATAAGTTCGGAACCTACCTGGATATAGACACCTATCAGCTAATTGTCAGAAATAAATAAGAATTTTGAAGTTTTTTCTTTTGTCTTTTTTGGTACCCTAATATTATAGAAAAGGGGGTAGCTTTATGGGAAGGCAAAAAGAAAGTAAACTTAGAAATACTATTTTTAACGGTGTATTCGTTTTTTATCTTGTTTTTTTGTTTGAAAATATTTTATTTAAATATGTACAGCCCTGGCAGCTGTTCCGGTCCGGAAGATACTACGCAAGATCCCTGAACCTGGTCCCATTCAAGCAGATCTTCGCATCCTCGGGGATCGGGGATCTGAATATCTATGGGAACATCATTTTATTTGTTCCGCTGGGTATTTATCTAATGTTTTACATGAAAAAGAAAAAGGCCGTAAAAAGCCTTGCCGTCATTTTCGCCCTGAGTGTGTTTTTTGAGTCATTTCAGTATGCGGCAGCGATCGGGGCCACCGATCTTGATGATGTGATATTAAATTGTCTGGGCGGGCTTGCAGGAATTCTTTGCTATAAGATCTTGGTTTTTCTATGCAGAGGGAACGAACAGACCGCAAAGACGGCTGTCACATGGATCGCCGCAGCGGCAGGGATCCTCACAGCGGTACTTGTCATATTGCTGGTTGCCTATAATTAATGGTTTACAAGAGACCGGATTTATTTTATACTAAAGTTATTATTAAGAGACGAGGTGGAAGGATGATTATTATTTCTTGCTAAAAATGAATCTGCATAAACAAGGAGGGAGACCTTCTGGTTTTATGCATTCTGCAAGAAAGATCATCCAGACTGCTGCTATATAGAGTAATGTCAATGTACGCCCGGCGTGCCTGATATTTTTGTATGCAAACCTGCAGGAAGATTCTTTCCTGCAGGTTTTTTTAGTCCATAGAAAAGTTTCCTCTATGGAATAAAAAATGCTCCGCGAGAATCCCACAAGTGGGATTCCTCATTGGAAAAGAATAGAAGGAAATTAAGGAGGTGCTATATATGTCATTGATACAAATTTCAAATTTGACATTTTCATACGATACAAGTTTTGATTATATTTTTGAGCATGTTTCGTTCCAGATTGATACAGGCTGGAGACTGGGGCTTACCGGGCGGAACGGACGGGGAAAGACAACATTTCTGAAGCTATTAATGGGAGAATATGAATATCAGGGGTCCATTCAATCTGGTATGGAATTCGACTATTTCCCGTTTCAGGTGGAGGAACCAGAACAGATGACAATTGATGTACTGGATAGAATTGATCCGCAGTATGAGCTGTGGAAGATCATGAAGGAACTGTCGCTGCTGGATATCTCAGATGAAGTGCTGTACCGGACGTTTGGGAGTCTTTCCAACGGGGAACAGACAAAAGTGCTGTTGGCAGCATTGTTTGCTAAGGAAAATCACTTTTTGCTCATTGATGAGCCTACCAATCATCTGGATGCCAATGCCAGGAGGAAGGTGGCAGAATACCTGAAATCAAAGAAGGGATTCATTCTCGTGTCACATGACCGGACCTTTTTGGATGAGTGTATAGATCATATTTTATCCATCAATAAAACAAATATTGAGGTGCAGAAGGGGAACTTTACTTCCTGGTATCAAAATAAGATGCTCAACGACCAATTTGAAATGGCGGAGAATGAAAAACTGAAAAAAGAGATCGGAAGGCTTTCGGATGCACAGAAAAGAACAGCCGGGTGGTCACGGGAAGTGGAAAAGACCAAACGGGGAACCAGAAATTCGGGTCTGCGCCCTGACCGGGGCTTTATCGGCCATAAAGCCGCAAAAATGATGAAGAGGTCAAAAGCCTCTGTAACGAGAAAGGAGGAGGCAGTCAAAGAGAAATCAAAGCTGCTTAAAAATATTGAAACTATGGACTGCTTGAAGCTGTCACCGCTGGCCCATCATGCCAGAAGGCTGGCAGAGTTTAAGGATGCAGCGATCTCCTACGGAGACAGGACAGTGGCAGAGCATCTGAGTTTTTCTGTGGAGCAGGGCGACCGGATCGCTCTTACCGGACACAACGGATGCGGAAAATCCAGTGTTTTGAAGCTTTTGATGGGGGAAAAGATTTCTTATACAGGGGCATTATACGTTGCAAAAGGACTGAAAATATCCTATGTCCCCCAGAACACGGACGGACTAAGGGGGAATCTGAGAGATTACGCATACGAATATGGGATTGATGAGAGCCTGTTTAAGGCGATTCTTAGAAAATTAGACTTTTCAAGGCTTCAGTTTGAGAAAAGAATCGAGGAATTCAGCGAGGGACAAAAGAAAAAAGTATTGATCGCCAGAAGCTTGTGCGAGGAAGCACACCTGTATATCTGGGATGAACCTCTGAATTTTATTGACGTGTTTTCACGGATGCAGATTGAAGAGCTGCTGCTAAACAGCTGTCCGACCCTTCTGTTTGTGGAGCATGACCAGACTTTCAGCGGCAGGATTAAAACAAAGGAAGTGATCATGAGGCCGCTCTGAATGAAGATTCCCCAATATGGAAAGAATATCTCCTGAAAAGCAAAAGGAGGATTCTTATGAAACACTGGATCGAAAAACAATTTCATTTGAAGAATAATCATACAGATATCAAGACAGAATTTTTGGCCGGGATCACAGTGTTCGTCACCATGGCTTACGCACTGGCAACAATACCAAACATGCTGGAAATAACAGGGGTAGATAAGCATGTGATGATGACGATCATGGTGATGCTTATTGTGGTTACAACCCTTGCTATGGCGTTTTACACAAACCGGCCGTTTGCTCTGGCTCCGGGACTCAGCAGCGCCGGGATCGTGGCCGCTATGATCGCAGGAGAACAGGTACCCGTAAAGATTGCAGGCGGTGTTGTCTTCTGGAGTGGGATATTGTTTCTTTTGATTACCTTCCTTGGACTCAGGGAGGCAATCGTCCGTGCGATTCCAGCCAGTTTAAAATATGCTGTCAGTGCGGGGATCGGTCTGTTTATCGCAGTGATCGGAGCCAAAGGAGCAGGACTCATTGTGGCAGACCAGTCTAAGAATAGTCTTTCCTTTGGGAACCTCGGATCGCCGGAGGTTATTGTCGCAGTGCTTGGGTTTCTTGTGCTTTTGGTCTTGAGAGCAAGACGGGTGCCGGGGGATATGATCCTTTCCATTCTGGCTGCCACGGCTGTTGGCCTGCCTCTGGGCGTCACAAAACTCCCTGAAAAGATCATTTCCATGCCGGCTTCTATAGGAGGACAGCTCTTTAATATTAATATTCTGGGAGCTCTGCATGTGCTGTATCTTCCGTTTTTAATTGCTTTATTCGTGCCGGACTTTTTTGCAACAGTAGGAACGATTCTGGGAGTGGGAGCTAGAGCCGGATATTTAGATGAGAACGGGAACTTTGACGGTATCGACAAATGTTTCCAAGTGGATGCTGCCGCTACCAGCTTCGGGGCCCTGTTCGGGATGCCGGGACTGACCACATACCTGGAATCCTCTGCGGGAATCGAGGCAGGGGGCAAGACAGGCCTTACCGTCGTGTTTACTAGTATCTTTTTTCTATTGGCATTGTTTTTTGCACCGGCGGCTCTGATTATACCATCTGCCGCCACAGCGCCTGTATTGATCTATATTGGGATCAGCATGTTAGAGGCTATGAGACACATTCACTATGATGATATAACAGAAAGTATGCCGGCATTTATGTGTGTTGCGTTCACTGTATTAGCTGGGAATATCGCCAACGGTATCTGTACAGCGATCCTGTTTTACCTGGTCATGAAAGCGGCGGCTGGGAAAGTAAAAGAGATACATGTGTTCATGTATCTCTTGGGTGCAGTCAGTGTGCTTTACTTCTATACGCTTTTATAAAGATTTCAGCGCTTTTTATAAAACTCCATATAGGAGAAGACAAACGGTGCGAGCACCATGACAGCCAGTACAGAGAGGAAAACGGGTACCTGGAATGGAACTGGTGCTAAGGAAGCAAGGGTGATCATAAATCCTCCCAGGACCCACAGCTTTCCGGTAAAACGATGTGTTCTGAACCAGTTCTGTTCATCTGCCAGGGCCCATGGGGTACGGATACCTATAAAGTAATTATGTTTTGTCTTAGGCAGAAGATTCCCGAGAAAAATGAACAGGGAACCGATACCGAGACAAAAGATTAGATTTACGTTAATATTCATACGGAAAGCAGCGGCTATTGTCATAATTTGGACGGCGAAGAAGACCAGGCCGATGACAAAGCTGTAGCGGTTATATTCCTTTTGGAATTTCTTGTAATTACCAGAGTTAGGATCTGTCTTTCTCATTACTTGAAAAAGTATTGTCAGAAAAAAGATAACAGCGGGAAACAGAAAGATCGTAAGCTTTGGAGCATACCGGTCGATGGTCCCATGTGCATTCCAATGTGCAGGGATCTGTTCCGGCAGGGAAGAGAATACAACGAAGGAAAGCAAAAGAGAGACTGCTGTCAGTAAAATGCTAGGTTTGTATTGTTTCATTTATTTTTCCTCCTTAAAACTTTGAAACCAGTGGATCACTTCTTCAAATACAGATAAATTTAATTCGTAATAAATATATTTTCCTTGTTTCTCATCGGTGATCAGATTTGCATTCTTTAAAATGTTCAGATGATGGGACACGGTTGCGCCTGTCATTTCAAAATGGCTGCATATCTCTCCTGCCGACAAGGAACCTTCTTTCAGCAAGTCTAATATCTCACGTCTTGTGGAATCTGACAATGCCTTAAATGTTTCCTGAAAACTCACAGTGCCTCCTCTCTGAATCATTTAGAAGTTTATCTAAATGAATTGTATCACAGCATTAGTACAAAGGCAAGAACATTTAGAGAATTATCTAAATGTATTCTGCAATATCATGCAAGATTTTTGAGAAGAGTTTGTGTTAAACTTAAAACTATGAAAGAAATAAGAGAAATTTTTTATGACAAACAATTAAATATTGAGGCTTATGGCTTTTATGGCCTGAAACAGAAATTTCCCAATCACTTTCACGACCACTATGTGATTGGATGTATTGAGAGCGGTATAAGGAAGGTCACATGCCGGGGAGAGGAATTTCTCATTGAGCCTGGAGATCTGTTGTTTTTTAATTACAGGGAGAACCATGCCTGCGAGCAGGTTGGAGATTATCCTTTAAACTGCAGGTTTATTAACATCAAGAGGGAAAGGATGAGAGAGATCGCAGAAGAGATCACTGGAAAAAGCGGCTATCCGGAATTTGTGAGACCCGTAATCCGCCAGTGTCCAAAGGCAGAGCTGCTCCGGGAGGTCTACCGGATGGTGGCAGAGGGAAAGGAAGAATTTGAAAAGGAGGAACACTTTTATCTGCTGATGGAACAGCTTCTCTCAGAATATGCAGTATTTGAAAAGAGAGGTGTACAGGTGCCGGATACGGAAAAGCTGAACGATGTCTGTGATTATATTAAGGAGCATTACAGTGAGAACGTCTCTCTGGAGCAGCTCTGCGGGATCGCCGGTGTGAGCAGGTACAGCCTGATCCGGTATTTTACAAAATATAAAAAGATAACACCGTACCAGTACCTTGAATCGATCAGGATTAATCAGGCAAAGCTTTACCTGGAAGAAGGGATGGAGCCGGCGGAGGCTGCAGCTATGACTGGATTTTCTGACCAGAGCCACTTCACCAACTTCTTTAAGCGGCTGTTCGGCTTGACACCTGCCCAGTACCAGCGGATTTTTATCCAGAAAATTGATAAGACTCCGCTATAAACCATAAATATTTTGCAGTAGAGAGGAATTTTATTATGGAAGACAAAAAATACATACAGGGCCATCTGTTTGCTATGGCCACCATTTTTCTGTGGGGTACCACATTTATATCAACGAAGATCCTTCTCCGTGAGTTCCAGCCCATCGAGATTCTTTTTTTTCGGTTTCTGCTCGGCTTCTTAGTACTGATTGTCATTTACCCAAAGAGATTGAAGACAAGAGGATGGAAGGAAGAAAAGTATTTTATCGCTGCCGGCCTTTGTGGGATCACTCTGTACTATTTATTTGAAAATATTGCACTTACCTACACTATGGCTTCCAACGTGGGAGTCATTATTTCTGTATCTCCGTTCTTTACGGCATTGCTGGCAAGGATTGTGACAGGAGAGAAGGCTCTTGGAAAGCGTTTCTTTCTAGGTTTTTTTCTTGCCATGTGCGGGATCTGCCTGATCACCTTCGGCGGGAATACAGCTCTTCATCTGAGCCCCAAAGGAGATCTTCTGGCAGTCCTGGCAGCGTTTGTCTGGGCGGCTTATTCCATGCTCACAAAAAAGATCGGAAGCTTTGGCCACAATATCATACAGGCGACAAGGCGCTGTTTTGCCTGGGGCCTTTTGTTTATGTCGCCGGTCCTGCTCTTTACAGATTTTTCTCTGGAAACAAAACGGTTCCTGGAACCTTTAAACATGGGGAACCTTCTATTTCTAGGCATTGGAGCTTCCGCCATCTGTTTTGTGACATGGAATACGGCGGTGAAACGGCTGGGAGCAGTGAAGACAACTGTCTATATCTATATGGTGCCGGTGGTGACCATCATCACCTCTGTCCTGATACTCGGAGAAGTGCTGACGGTAAAAGCTTTAGCAGGGGCGTTTCTCACCATAGCCGGTCTGTTTTTATCTGTAGAAAAGAAGAAAAAAAGGGCAGATTGTGACTTGCTCACAGAAGTATTTCCAAAAAGCGATATAATGGGATCAGAAAGTAAATAATGTTTTGATAAAAAGGAGTGACCATTATGTCAGTATTAAAAATAACCAGTGCAAATTTTGAGCAGGAAGTTTTAAATTCAAAGGAGCCGGTGCTCATCGATTTTTGGGCAACCTGGTGCGGACCGTGCCGGATGATGTCACCAGTCATTGACGCAATCGCAGAGGAAGTAAAAGGGATAAAAGTAGGAAAAATCAATGTTGATGAGGAACAGGAACTGGCAGTGAGATACCGCGTTATGTCCATCCCTACAATCCTGATATTTAAGAACGGAAGTATTGAACAGAGCTTTGTGGGAGCCAGAGATAAACAGGAGATCCTCAGGGCGCTGAAATTGCAGATGGCAGAATAAGACCACACAGGAATGTGTTATAATAAGAAGGAAAACAGACAAGTAAAGAAAGGGGTTTCCTTATGAAGATTTATGATTTGATCATTATCGGCGCGGGACCGGCAGGTATGTCCGCAGCCATTTATGCAAAAAGAGCGATGCTTGAAGTACTCGTATTAGAAAAAGAAGCTATGTCAGGAGGGCAGATCGTACAGACTTATGAAGTTGATAATTATCCTGGGCTTCCAAAAATGAATGGAATGGATCTGGGAGATCAGTTCTTCAACCATGCTTCTGATCTGGGAGCAGAAGTAAAGACCGGGGAAGTGCTGGAGATCAAACATGACCAGCCGGTCAAAGAGATCATATTAAAGGACGGAGAAGTGTTAAAGACCAAGACGGTCATGCTTGCCACAGGAGCTACCCACAGAAAGCTGGGAATCCCTGGAGAAGAAGAATTGACTGGCCTGGGTGTTTCCTACTGTGCCACCTGTGACGGAGCGTTTTTTAGAAATAAAACTGTGGCTGTGGTAGGCGGCGGGGATGTTGCGCTGGAGGATGCACTGTTTTTGAGCAGAATGTGTGAAAAAGTGTATCTGATCCACAGAAGAGATGAGTTCAGGGGCGCCAAGATCCTTAGAGATCAAGTGACGAAAAACGACAAAATTCAAGTAATCTGGAACACTGTCGTGACGAAAGTCGACGGAAATGAGAGAGTAGAATCTATTTCCATCAAAGATGTGCATAACGATGTGGATAAGTCGCTGAAAGTCGATGGATTATTTATCGCAGTGGGGACGGCTCCGCAGAGCACGCTTCTAAAAGATGAACTCAAAATGGACGAAAGAGGCTACATTGTGGCCGGAGAAGACGGAGTGACGAATATTCCAGGAATTTTTGTAGGTGGGGACCAGAGGACCAAAAATCTGCGCCAAGTGGTGACTGCTGCCGCAGATGGGGCAAATTGTGTGGTATCAGTGGAGAATTATCTCCAAAAGTTAGAATTGCCTGACAATTGAAAGAGCATACTAAAAACTTAAAAATCAAGAGGAAAAGTTTGTTTTGTCATATTTGTATATGAGTCGTATTTTCAAGTATTAAATCGAGAAATACAGAAAAAAAACATCACATTTTATCCACAGGCTAAAATAGCGGTTCTTCGCAATAATACAGTTATACACAAAGTTATCCACATTATCCACAGTTGACAAAGGTCGAAACAGTGCAAAGAAATTCGACAAAATGAAACATCTGTTTTGTGTAGAATTTATAAAAAGATTTGTTTCCAATGGAAAAGCTATATGATATAATAATTAATATCAAATAGTAAAGGAGTTGGAAGCCATGAATTTCATTATTAGCGGTAAGAACATTGAAGTAACAGAAGGAATCAAGGCAGCAGTAGAAGAGAAATTAGGCAGGCTTGACAAGTACCTGAATGATGACATTGACATCATCGTTACTTTAAGTGTTCAAAAAGAGAGACAAAAGATTGAAGTAACAATTCCTATGAAGGGGCACATTATACGTGCAGAACAAGATAGTGCGGATATGTATGTATCCATTGATTTGGTCATTGATATTCTCGAACGTCAGATCAGAAGATATAAAACCCGTTTGATGAGTAAAAAATACGAAGGCGCAGGATTAAAACAGGAGTTCATCGACAAGGACGAGGATGTGGATGATGATGAGATTCGTATTATCAGAAGCAAAAAGTTCGCGATCAAGCCGATGGATGTGGAAGAAGCCTGCATCCAGATGGATCTTCTGGGCCACAATTTCTTCGTATTCCGTAACGCCGACACTTTTGAAGTGAATGTAGTATATAAGAGAAAAGGCAGTACATACGGACTAATCGAACCAGAATTTTAGGAAGTATGATTTTTTAGGGAGCTGAGGCTCCCTTTTTTTATTCCATAGGAAAGTTCTCCCTATGGAACAAAAAAGCCCTCCGGGCATGATGCGCACGATGTGCCAAGGAAGGCTGCTTTTGCAGCCGCACATCGGCGCGCAAAGCGGAACAAGTCCCTCATGATTGAGGGATTTAGGGAGTTGAAGCGGACTTGTCCGCTTTGTTCTTTCATAGGAAAGTTCTCCCTGTGATAAAAAGCCCTGCGGCCATTATGCGAGCAAAGTGAACTTGTCTGTTTTACATTTTATAAGGAAGAATCCTGTTATGGCGGCTTGTAAGAAAAGCTGTTCTAAATACGGGAAAAATCCACTTGTATGCTGATAATTGCGGGTTCTCTTTGATAAAAGCTTTTGTTGCCACCCTATTCCAGAAGTGTTACAATATCATAGATTACATGTGAATTTGAATATTTGGGAGTGAAACTATGAGTTTGATAGGAAAAATTTTTGGTTCGCACAGTGACAAAGAGCTGAAGCGTATCAGTGGAATAGTTGATAAAATCGAGGCATTGGACGAACCAATGCAGAAATTATCCGATGAGGAATTAAGAAACAAAACCGTAGAATTTAAAGAGCGCCTGGGCAAAGGAGAGACATTGGACGATCTTCTGCCGGAGGCTTACGCGGCTGTCAGAGAAGCCAGTGCAAGGACCATCGGACTGAAGCATTACCGTGTTCAGCTGATCGGCGGTATCATTCTCCACCAGGGAAGAATCGCAGAGATGCGTACCGGTGAAGGTAAGACCTTGGTCTCCACCCTTCCCGCTTACCTGAATGCCCTGGAGGAAAAAGGTGTCCACATTGTAACGGTTAATGATTATCTGGCAACCCGTGATGCCGAATGGATGGGACAGGTTCATAACTTCTTAGGTGTCTCCGTTGGTGTTGTTACCAATGATATGGAAAATGATGAACGCAGGGCTGCCTATAACTGCGACATTACGTATATCACCAACAATGAACTAGGATTTGACTACTTGAGAGACAACATGGTCATTGAAAAAGAAGATCTGGTGCAGAGAGACCTGCACTATGCCATCGTGGATGAGGTCGATTCCGTACTGATTGATGAGGCCAGAACTCCATTGATCATTTCCGGACAGAGCGGGAAGTCCACAGAGCTTTACCGCGCCTGCGATATCCTGGCAAGACAGATGGAACGCGGTACCTCCAACGGAGAGCTTTCCAAGATGGACATTCTCATGAACGAGGATATCGAGGAAGATGGGGATTTCCTTGTGAACGAAAAGGATAAGCATGTGCTCCTGACTGCTCAGGGTGTAAAGAAGGTGGAGGAATTTTTCCACATTGATAACCTGGCAGATCCGGAAAATCTTGCGATCCAGCACAACATCATTCTGGCGTTGCGCGCCCACAATCTCATGTTCATCGACAAAGATTATGTGGTAAAAGATGACGAAGTACTAATCGTCGATGAGTTTACAGGACGTATCATGCCTGGAAGACGGTATTCAGACGGACTTCATCAGGCCATTGAGGCAAAAGAGGGAGTCAAGGTAAAAAGAGAGTCCAAGACACTGGCTACGATCACATTCCAGAACTTCTTTAACAAATACGATAAAAAATCTGGAATGACCGGTACTGCTGAGACTGAGGAACAGGAGTTTCGTGAAATCTACGGCATGGACGTTGTCGTTATCCCGACAAACAAGCCAGTGGTGCGAGTTGACCATGAAGACGCCATATATAAGACAAAACATGAAAAGATGAATGCGGTCGTGGAAGAGATTGCCGCCTCCCATGCCAAGGGTCAGCCGGTCCTGGTTGGTACGATCACCATCGACATGTCCGAGGAACTGAGCCGTATGCTCAAGAAACGCGGCATCAAGCACAATGTCTTGAACGCAAAGTTCCATGAAAAGGAAGCGGAGATCATTTCCCATGCAGGTGAGATTGGTGCAGTTACCATCGCTACCAACATGGCAGGACGTGGTACTGATATTGTCCTGGCTGACGGAGTATCTGATCTGGGCGGCCTTAAGATCATCGGTACAGAGCGTCATGAATCCAGACGTATTGATAATCAGCTGCGCGGACGTGCAGGCCGGCAGGGAGACCCAGGTGAGTCTAAATTCTACCTGTCTCTGGAAGATGACTTGATGAGGCTGTTCGGATCTGAGCGTATGATCTCAGTGTACAACACCCTTGGCATACCAGAAGGAGAAGAGATCCAGCATAAATCCATCAGCAGGACCATTGAGAAGGCCCAGAAGAAGATCGAGAACAACAACTTTGGAATCCGTAAGAACCTGCTGGACTATGACCGTGTGAACAATGAGCAGAGAGAGATCATGTACAAAGAACGCCGCCGGGTGTTGGACGGTGAAAACATGAAAGACTCTGTCCTACACATGATCAAGGAAACCATCTCTGAATATGTGAACCAGTGTGCCAGTGAGGACGCCGCACCGGAAGAATGGGATATGGATACACTGAATACAGAGCTCCGGCCAATTATTCCGTTTGGCAAGATTGAACTGAGTCAGGAAGAAATCCAGGCAGGAAAGCCGGAACTGCTCGCTGAGCGTCTGCAGGATGAAGCTGTGGAGATGTACGCCCAGAAGGAAAAAGAGTTTGAGGACTACGACCTGCGTGAGATCGAGCGCATCATTCTTTTGAAGGTCATTGACCGCAAGTGGATGGACCATATCGACGATATGGACCAGCTTAGGGAAGGGATCGGTATGCAGGCATATGGACAAAGGGATCCGGTAGTGGAATACCGCATGGCCGGATTTGAGATGTTTAATGTGATGACAAAGGCGATCCAGGAGGAGACAACCGGTGCTCTGTTCCACGTAGAGATTGAGCAGAAGGTGGAAAAAGAACAGGTTGCCCAGGTGACAGGTACAAATAAAGATGACAGCGGTGTCAAGACTCCGTATAAGAGGAAAGGGGAAAAGATCGGAAGAAATGATCCATGCCCTTGCGGAAGCGGAAAGAAATACAAAAACTGCTGTGGAAAAAATTAAGGAGTTTTCGAGTGATTGAATTAGATCAGTTAAAGTATAACTTGAATTCCTACCGGGAGCCGCTTGAGAGATTAAGCGGTTCTCTTGGTTTGGAAGAAAAAAAAGAGCGGATCGAGCAGCTGGAGCTTGATATGGAGGCTCCGGGGTTCTGGGAGGACTTAGAAGAGTCCCAGAAGGTAGTAAAAGAGGTTAAGGGTCTGAAGGACCAGGTGGAAGGTTATGAAGGCCTAAGAGAACAGTTTGAGGACATAGAGACCTTAATCGAGATGGCGGCTGAGGAAGAGGACGAAGAACTGGCAGCGGAGACTCAAGAGGCTTTTATGGAGTTTGAGACATCCTATGAAAGTCTGCGTATCTCTACGCTGCTGAGCGGGGAATACGACAAGAATAATGCCATTTTAAGTCTTCATGCGGGAGCCGGCGGAACAGAGTCCTGCGACTGGGCCAGCATGCTGTACCGGATGTACACCCGCTGGGCCGGGAAAAAGGGATTTGAGACAAAGGTCATCGACTACCTGGACGGGGATGAGGCAGGGATCAAATCGGTCACTGTCGAGATCAAAGGCGAGAACGCCTATGGATATCTCAGGTCAGAGAGGGGAGTCCACCGTCTCGTGAGGATCTCGCCGTTTAACGCAGCCGGAAAGCGTCAGACCTCCTTCGCATCCTGTGACGTGATGCCGGAGATCGATGAGGATCTGAACGTGGAGATCGCAGATGAGGACATACGGATCGACACCTACAGGGCCAGCGGAGCCGGAGGTCAGCACATCAATAAGACGGATTCCGCCATTCGGATCACACATCTGTCCACAGGGATCGTTGTCCAGTGCCAGAACGAGCGGTCGCAGCATAAAAATAAAGATCAGGCTATGAAAATGCTGAAGACGAAGCTGTATCTCCTGAAAGAACAGCAGCACTTAGAGAAGCTTTCTGACATCCGCGGCGATGTGGGAGACAACGGATGGGGAAGCCAGATCCGGTCCTATGTATTGCAGCCTTACACTATGGTGAAGGACCACAGAACAGGAAAAGAAAGCGGCAATCCGTCGGCAGTTCTGGACGGGGACCTGGACAGTTTTATGAACGCATATCTAGCCTGGAGCAATGATTAAGAAGACGCTGCGGTATGGGGCCGGAACGATAGCTGTTCTGGCGCTGTCCGCAGTGTTATTTTCTTTGTTTTGTTTTTGTCAGGTTACTGCCTCGGATGAAGTGCTGTTTATGGAAGACAGAGACTCTATCCCGAAAGCGGATGCGGTTATCATTCCGGGAGCAAAAGTAACGGACGGTATTCTCTCCGCCCCATTAAAAGATAGGGTGGACACGGCTGTTTTGCTTTACAGATGGAAAAAGGCAGATAAATTTTATCTCTCAGGAGACAGAGATGAGACCAGCGCTATGCGAAACACTCTGATCATGCAAGATATACCCAAGGATTCTATTGTAATTGATGAGGGCGGAATGAGTACTTATGATACGATCTGCCGGATTCATGAAAATGCAAAGAAGGAGAAGTTTCTTATTGCGACGCAGGAACAATATGCGAAGAGGACTGCTTTTTTGGCCAAAAAACTTGGGATGAACGCCCGGTGTGTCCGGGCGGACCGGATGTTTTACCAAAATGTTGGAAAGACGAAACTGAGAGAATATTTCGCCTGCACCAAAGCCTGGCTGGAGGCGGTGGTGTTAAGGCCGGGACCACATGATTCACTGAAGAAAATTCCTATGAAAGAGGTCGGAGAGAGATGAAAAAATGGGTGCTTTGGTTCCTTTTTACGGTGACAATTTTGTCAGGATGCCAAAGAGCGGTGAAAAAGAATCCGAATAAAGAAGGATATGACAGGAAACTGGCGGTAGAATATGCCTTGAAGTACTCGGAACACAGAAATCGAAATTACCCTAATATGCAGTTGAATTGTACGAATTTTGTCTCCCAGTGTCTGGTAGCGGGAGGGAAAAAGCAGGACAAAGGAGAGAATCCAGAGAGGGGAACGAGGATTCGTTTTGACAGTGATATCAATCGGTGGTACAGTAAGAAAAAGGTGTGGGACAGCAAGCGCCCCGCGGATTTTTATACATCTGCCGCCTTTGTGAGAACAGATGCTTTTTTTAAGTACTGGACAGAGGTAAGGGGACTGGAGCTGAAAAAGTACAAGAATACATTTGCAGGAAGGGAAAGCCTCATAAAGGAGGCTGTGCCGGGAGACGTCTTTGTGTTCTACGACGGAGAAGGACAAATCATTCATTTTGGTTTGATCACCGCAAAAGAGGACAATGATCTGTTCTATTCGGCAAATACGAAAGACAGAAAAAACTTCAGCATATGTAATATTAATTCAAGTTATTATCCTGTATACGGAGTTTTATTTGTAAAGTAGGGAAACAGCCAAAATCAGAGGAGGGATTTTATGAAGGGAATCAAAAAGTATACAGTGGTTTTGATGTCAGTTTTGCTGGTATTGATATCATCTGTATCAGTTTTCGCAACGAGTAAAAAGGACAAGAGCAACTGTGATTGCCAGATTAATGGTTTTTCAGTTACGGTCGATGGGGTTTCATATTCGGCGGACGGCAATAAAACTTATTATATTGAGGATGCAGATAAGCTGAATTTGGAACAGATAAGCAGGGCGGTCGTGAAAGATCCACGGCATACAGACGCACATCCAACCGAACTGTCTTATAGTTTTGATGATCAATCCTATCAGGTAATCCAGAAAATCGGGGAAGGAGAGAGTTCTCCTGTCTCAGTGGACATGCCGCTTGATTTTAAAGGGAAAACGGATATCTATTTTAAACTTGCAATGCAGAATCGGAATGAAACAGCCAGCTATATTCACCTGAAAACTTATCCAAAATATCAAATTACATATGACCTTAACGGAGGAAGTATGGAGGGGAATCCTGATATCTTTACGGAGGTGTCAGATACTTTTACACTGAAAAACCCTGTGAGGAGTGGATATAAATTTTTGGGATGGACTGGAACCGGGCTGGACGTAATGTCTCAGGAGGTTACAATTCAAAAAGGCAGTACCGGGGACCGCACTTATACGGCAAATTGGGAGCAGATTCAGACGACAGCCACGGATCAAACCTCAACACAGGGGCAGGGTTCCGGTACGCAACAGACGGTGGATCCTAAAAAGGCAGGGACGGACGGGAAACAGAAGGAAACCGGCAGCAGCAAAAGCGATGTTGCCAGGACCGGGGATGATCTTAAAGGAGAACCAATGATCTATTTCATGATTTTGACCGGAGGATTGATCACTATGGGTCTTGTCATCAAAAAGCGCAGAGCAAACTAAAAACGAGTATTGCAGGACATACAGCTGCATGGATTGTATGTCCTGCATTTTTGATTTATATGGTTGCTTCTTTTTCAAAAATATGATAGTATCGTGTGGAAAAACAAATGTGTTCAGCACACGCACAGAGGTGGACTATGTTAGAAGATTCAAAATATTACGTCATTAAAAAAAAGGCAGTCCCTGAGGTTTTGTTAAAGGTCCTGGAAGTCCAGAAGCTTCTGGACGCGGAGCAGGCAAAGTCCATCCAGGAGGCCACGGAGACCGTGGGGATCAGCCGGAGTTCTTATTATAAGTACAAAGACGATATCTTTCCTTTTCACGCAAGTAAAAAGGGGCGCAACATCACCTTCGTGATCGAAGTGGAGGACCAGCCGGGAGTGATGGCCACGGTGCTCCAGGTGTTTGCCAGTTATAAGGCCAATATCCTGACGATCCATCAAAGTATTCCGATCAACGGAAAAGGAGTGCTGACGGTCAGTGTGGATATTGTCGATATGGAGACCGATGTGTCTGCCATGATCGAAAGTGTAGAGAAGCTTGACAACATTACATATGTAAAAATAATTGCAAAGGAGTAAAACAGATGATAAACATTGCGGTATTGGGGTATGGAACGATCGGCTCAGGAGTTGTGGAGGTTATTGAGACAAACCATGAGAGTATCAATCACAAAATCGGGGAACCGGTTCATGTAAAATATGTACTGGACAAAAGGGATTTATCCGACACGCCGGTAGCCTCAAAGGCAGTCACAGATTATGATATCATTTTAAATGACGATGAGGTAAGCATTGTCGTTGAAGTGTTAGGCGGGGTAGAGCCGGCATATACTTTTGCAACGCAGGCATTGGAGCACGGAAAGAGTGTGGCAACGTCAAACAAAGAGCTGGTGGCGGAAAAGGGGGCAGAACTTCTGGCCCTGGCAAAGTCCAAGAACCTGAACTTCTTATTTGAAGCCAGCGTGGGAGGAGGAATTCCAATCATCCGTCCGTTAAACCAATCCCTGACTGCAGATGAGATCAATGAGATCACTGGTATTTTAAATGGAACGACCAACTATATTCTGACAAAGATGGCCGACGAAGGCACAGATTTTGATGAAGTTTTAAAAGATGCGCAGAATAAAGGATATGCAGAACTCCATCCGGAAGCGGACGTGGAGGGATATGATGCGTGCAGGAAGATTGCCATCCTGACTTCACTGGCGTTTGGAATGCAGGTGGATTACGAGGATGTACATACCGAAGGAATCACAAAGATCACAGAAACCGATATGAAATATGCAAAAGCCCTGAATATGAGCATTAAACTTCTTGGAACAAGCAAAAAAATTGGGGATAATGTATATGCTATGGTATGCCCGATGATGATTGGAAAGAATCATCCGCTCATCGGGGTCAACGATGTTTTCAACGGCATTTTTGTAAATGGCAACGTAATCGGGGATGTGATGTTTTACGGAGCGGGAGCAGGGAAGCTGCCTACAGCAAGCGCTGTTGTAGCTGACGTCATTGATGCGGCAAAGCATAAAGAGAGAAATATCATGCAGATCTGGAGTGAAAAGAAGCTGCATCTTGCGGATATCGGTGAGTTTGAGCACAAGTTCTTTGTGCGTCTTCCGAAAGACAGCGACCGTTCAAAGGTAAAAGAAGTTTTTGGCGATGTAGAAGAAGTTTCAGCAGAAGGGGTGACAGATGAATTTGCATTTGTTACACTGAAAATGAAAGAAAAAGACTATCAGGAAAAGATCAAAGCGTTTGATTCCGTTTTGGGAATGATCCGTATTAACGTAAAATAGATTTGGAGGACTAGTTTATGAAGTATGTTGTTGTGTTGGGAGACGGGATGGCCGATGAGCCTATAGAGCAGCTCGGTGGGAAGACACCGCTTCAGGCGGCCAGGACACCGGTTATGGATGCCATGGCAAAGGTATCAGAGCAGGGAATCGCCTATACAGTTCCGGAGAACCTTCCAGCCGGTAGCGATGTGGCAAATCTCGCCATGCTGGGATATGATCCTCAGAAGTATTACTCAGGGAGATCACCGCTGGAGGCTCTGTCCATCGGCGTGGATATGAAGGATACTGATATTGCTTTGCGCTGCAACATTGTCACCTTATCAGAGGATGAGGCATATGAGGAAAAGACCATCATCGACCACAGCTCCGGGGAGATCACTACAGAAGAAGCAAAAGTGCTGATCGACGCGGTGAAAAAGGAACTGGAGACAGAAGAATTCCATTACTATCCTGGGGTGAGTTACCGCCATCTGACGATCTGGGATCACGGATATGTTGCGGATCTGACACCTCCTCACGATATTCTCGGCAAACAGATCGGGGAATATCTTCCGGAAGAAAGCAAGCTCCGTGAAATGATGAAAAAGAGTTTTGACATATTAGATCACCATCCGGTCAACCAGAAGCGCAGGCAGATGGGGCTGAATCCGGCCAACAGTATTTGGTTCTGGGGAGCGGGCACCCGCCCGGCACTGGATGATTTTGAGGCTAAGACCGGAAAGAAGGGCGCTATGGTCTCCGCTGTGGATCTGCTGAAGGGCATCGCGGTGGGCACGCATATGCTCAACTTAGATGTGGAGGGCGCTACAGGCGGTCTCGATACAAACTATAAAGGAAAAGCCATGGCTGCTGTGGACTCCCTGACGGAAGAAGGGGCAGACGTAGTTTATATCCATGTGGAAGCTCCTGACGAGATGGGGCATCAGGGAAGTGTGGAGAATAAGGTAAAGGCCATTGAATTTTTGGATGACCAGGTCATTCGTGTGGTGGCAGAGGAACTTAAAAAACGGGGAGAAGATTTCCGTATGCTCATCGGACCAGATCACCCGACACCGATCTCTATCCGCACTCACTCCAAAGATCCGATCCCGTTTATGATCTATGACAGTACAAGAGAGATAGAAGGCCAGAAGGAGTACAGCGAGGAAGCAGCCAGGAGCACAGGGCTTGTGATGGAGCACGGACACGACTTGATGGACCGGCTTTTACAAAAATAAGAGAAAATTTTAGGAGGCAAGGATGCTAATTGTTAAGAAATTCGGAGGTACATCCGTAGGAAATAAAGAAAGGATCTTAAATGTGGCAAACCGCTGCATTGAGGAATACCAGAAAGGAAATGACGTGGTCGTGGTTCTGTCCGCCATGGGTAAGATGACAGACGAACTGATCGCCATGGCAAAAGACATCAATCCAAATCCGCCGAAGCGGGAGATGGATATGCTTTTGACCACCGGAGAGCAGACATCAGTTGCCATGATGGCTATGGCGATGCACTCTATGGGAGTTCCTGCCGTGTCCCTGAATGCGTTTCAGGTAGCGATGCACACCACCCATGCCTACAGCAATGCCAGGATCAAACGGATTGATACGGACCGCATTTTTAACGAGCTGGAGCAGCGTAAGATCGTCATCGTGACAGGTTTCCAGGGAGTAGACCGTTTTGACAACTACACGACTTTAGGAAGGGGAGGCTCCGACACTACGGCAGTTGCCCTGGCAGCAGCACTAAATGCCGATGCCTGTGAGATTTATACAGATGTAGACGGAGTTTACACAGCAGATCCAAGAAAAGTGTCTACGGCCAAGAAGCTTCAGGAGATCACCTACGATGAGATGCTGGAGATGGCCACACTTGGGGCTGGTGTTCTCCATAACCGTTCCGTGGAGCTTGCGAAAAAGCACGGAGTCCAGCTGGTGGTACGTTCCAGCCTGACAAAGGAAGAGGGAACGGTTGTAAAAGAAAGGATCATGATGCCGCAGGCAGAGATCAGCGGTGTGGCAGGAGACGATGACGCAGCACGTATTTCTGTGACTGGGTTGGAGGATGAGCCTGGGGTTGCATTTAAGCTGTTTAATATTCTTGCAAAGAGAAATATTAATATTGATATCATTCTGCAGTCTGTAGGGCAGAATAAAAAAAAAGACATTTCTTTTACAGTAAAGGAAGATGACGCTGAGTTAGCCGTAAACACTATCAAGGAACACCTTCCGGTGGGAAGTTATGCAGATGTAGATGCGACCACGGATGTGGCTAAGGTGTCCATTATCGGAAGCGGGCTTATCGGCCATTCCGGAATGGCTGCGCGTATGTTTGAGGCACTGTACGAAGTGGGTGTAAATATCCGAATGATCTCAACATCTGAGATTCGGGTGACCGTTATCGTGGATCGGGATGATATGGTGAAAGCCATGAATGCCGCACACGAAGCGTTTGAACTATAAAAGAAAGACAAAGAGGGAACACCGCCTGCATTCCGGGCGGTGTTTTCTGTTCCGTAGAATGGAATAGAACAATTTAGATGCTTAGGAAAGGAGAGTCGAATGAAAAGAACAGATTATTTATCATGGGACCAGTATTTTATGGGCATTGCGCTTCTGTCTGCACAGAGGAGTAAGGATGACCATACACAGGTGGGAGCATGCCTTGTCAATGACCAGAATAAAATATTATCCGTGGGCTATAACGGGATGCCCACAGGCTGTAACGACGACGATATGCCGTGGGAGAGAGACGGGGAGCCCCTGGATACAAAATATTTTTATGTCTGCCACGCGGAACTCAACGCGATCCTGAACTACGGGGGAGGCTCCCTGGACGGGGCGAGAGTGTATGTCACCTTGTTTCCGTGCAACGAATGTGCCAAGGCGATCATCCAGAGCGGCATGAAGGAAGTTATCTATATGCAGGACAAGTATGCTGACGACGATATGACCGTTGCATCTAAGAAAATGTTTGATATGGCCGGAGTAACATACCGGCAGTTTGAACCGAAGGACCAGACAATCGAATTGCACTTATAAGGAATTGGGAATATGGATATCATCAATATTTTAAAAGACGAGTTGGGAATCAAAAGAACACAGGCTGAGACGGCTGTAAAGCTCATAGACGAGGGCAATACTATACCGTTCATCGCACGGTACCGGAAGGAGATGACCGGTTCCTTGGACGATGAGACCCTGCGGAATCTGGACGAGAGACTGAAATACTTAAGAAACCTCCAGGACCGGAAGGATGCTGTGTTAAAGAGCATCGAGGAGCAGGGAAAGCTAAACGGGGAACTGAAAAAGCAAATCGAGGATGCGGTCACATTGGTGGCCGTGGAGGATCTGTACCGGCCGTATAAGCAAAAGAAACGGACCAGGGCGATGATCGCCAGGGAAAAAGGATTGGAGCCTTTAGCGGATCTGCTGATTCTGCAGGCGTCCCAAAGACCGGAAGAGGAAGCACAAAAGTTCATTGATGAAGGGAAAGGCGTGGAATCGGCGGATCAGGCCCTTCAGGGGGCCAGGGACATTCTGGCCGAAAGGATCTCCGACGACGCCAAATACCGGGAGTGGATTAGAAAATCTTATCAGGAACACGCAAAGATCCTGTCTTCTGCCAAGAAGCCGGGGGAAAAGTCTGTCTATGAAATGTATTACGATTTTGAGGAACCGGTGAAAAAGGTCGCTGGCTACAGAATACTGGCTATGAACCGGGGAGAAAAGGAAGGGCTTCTGACTGTTAAGATTGAGCCGGACCATGAAAAGATCGCTGCCTATCTTGTCAGAAATATCATAAAAAAGCAGAATCATCCTTCAGCAAAGTATCTTCTGGAAGCCATTGAGGACAGCTATAAGCGCCTGATCGCTCCGTCCATTGAGCGGGAGATCAGGAACGAACTCACGGAACAGGCTCAGACGGAAGCGATTAAGGTGTTCGGCAAGAACTTAGAACAGCTTCTCATGCAGCCTCCGATCGCGGGACAGGTAGTGCTCGGCTGGGACCCAGCGTTCCGGACAGGCTGCAAGCTGGCGGTGGTGGATTCTACCGGGAAGGTTCTGGACACCGTGGTCATTTATCCCACAGCGCCCCAAAACAAAGTCAAAGAAGCCAAGAAGACTGTGACGGACCTGATCAGAAAATATGGGATCACACTGATCTCCATCGGAAACGGGACCGCATCCAGAGAATCAGAGCAGATCGTTGTGGAGTTACTGAAGGAGATCAAAGAACCGGTCCAGTATGTGATCACAAATGAGGCAGGAGCTTCCGTTTACTCTGCCAGCAAACTGGCTACTGAGGAGTTCCCTAATTTTGATGTGGGACAGAGAAGTGCTGCTTCCATCGCAAGAAGAGTCCAGGATCCGCTCTCTGAACTGGTAAAGATCGAACCTAAAGCCATTGGTGTGGGGCAGTATCAGCATGACATGAACCAGAAACAGCTTTCAGAAGCTTTGGCAGGTGTGGTGGAAGCGACGGTAAATAAGGTCGGTGTAGACTTAAACACTGCCTCTGCGTCACTGCTGGAATATGTGGCAGGAGTTTCAAAGGCTGTGGCAAAGAATATTGTCACCTACAGAGAAGAAAACGGAAAGTTCGTCAGCAGAAGAGAGCTGTTAAAAGTTGCAAAACTCGGCCCAAAAGCCTATGAGCAGTGTGCAGGCTTTTTGAGGATCGCAGGGGGAAAGAACCCTCTGGACGCCACCGGAGTGCATCCGGAAACCTATAAAGAGACGGACCAGCTTTTAAAGAACCTTGGTTATTCTGTAAAAGAGCTGTCAAGCCAGGGGTTTAAGGATATTGGAAAGAAGATCACGGACTATCGGAAGCTTGCCGGTGAGCTGGGCATGGGAGAGATCACGCTCAGGGATATTGTGAAGGAGCTGGAAAAGCCCGGGCGTGACCCAAGGGAAGATATGCCAAAACCGATCTTAAGGACGGATGTTATGGAGATGGAAGACTTGAAAGAAGGCATGAAGTTAAAGGGAACTGTACGAAATGTCATTGATTTCGGTGCCTTTGTGGACATTGGAGTACACCAGGACGGGCTGGTGCATATCTCCCAGATGGCGGACCGCTTTATCAAGCATCCGCTGGAGGTGGTCAGCGTCGGAGATGTGGTGGATGTGACTGTACTCAGTGTAGATCTGGAGAAAAAGAGAATCCAGCTTTCCATGAAGGAGTAAGGGTATCATCCCCATCCGCCGGAAAATGTGATAACCTCGCCGGTCAGGTAACGGGGGGCTGTACAGATATGATAGATCATCTCTGCGGCCTCCCTTGGTTCTGCAATCCGGTCTGCGGGGATCTCCCGCCGGATGCTCTCTTTTTCTTCTTCTGTGAACCCGGCGTTCATATCGGTGTCAATCATGCCGAACGCAACTGCGTTTACGGTAATGTTGCTGGGCGCAACCTCCTTTGCCAGGGCTTTTGTAAAGGTATTGACGGCGCCCTTGGCAGCGGAATACAGAACTTCACAGGATGCGCCGGCGAAACCCCAGACAGAGGAGACGTTTAAGATTGTGCCTGACTTTCTGCGTATCATATAAGGGAGAGCGCTGCGGCAGGAGGCAAACAGAGACAGCACATTGGTGTCCATCATTTCCCTCCAGTCGTGTTCCGATGTATCTGTAAAGAGGCCGACTCTGGAAATTCCTGCATTATTGACCAGGCAGTCCAGACTGCCAAAGTGGCTGACCGTACTTTCTACCATCTTCTCCACAAAAGAAAGATCTGAGATGTCCCCAGTGAAAGAAAGACAGTCACAGCCAAGGCTTAGAAGCTCCTGCTTAAGGGCCTCAAGCTGCTCTGGATGGCGGAAGCCGTGGACAGCCACATTCCAGCCGTTTTGTGCAAAGACCAGGGCGGTTTCCCTGCCGATCCCCCTGGAACTACCAGTGATGAGTACAGTATTCATAGTCTCTCCTCCTCGATTTAAGAAAACTTTAAGGAGAGTATAGCATATAGTTTTGTTGAAATAAATCGATTTATTTGGTATACTGAACGGAGTTTTTAACGGAAGGAGCATGAAAGATGGCCAGAAGAGCAAGAAGAAAAGCAGGAGCCGGGGCGATCATCCTGCGGATATTGGTAGTCGTGGTACTATCAGCAGCGGTAGGAGTCGGTTCTTTTGCAGGGAGCAAAGCGTTTTTCCTGAATAGATTAAAAAAAGACAAGAAGTCTAAGATAGCGGAGGCATTAAAGGCGGAGAGCCAGGAACGGGTTGACGTATCCCTGGTCAGAGTAAAGGACGCTTTAGCTATCCGTATCTATCATAATAAGGATAAGCAGATGATCTTTGTGCCGATCAGAAAGGATACGATCCTTACCCTGGACAATGACGGAGTCAAAGCCATGGGCGGAGACAAAAAGACGGCCACAGTGGAAGAACTGGCGGCAAAGGTAAGTGATATCAAGGTCATCAAAGCACAGGTTGAAAAGACACTGGGCATCACCATCGGCAATTATGAGAGCTTATCCCAGAAGAATTTTACAAAGGCCATCAACAATGCCGGGGAAGTGGAATTAAACCTGGAAAGTGAAGTAGCTTACAAAGACCAGAACAAGATGCTGGTCCACATTCCGGAAGGCAACAACACCATCAACGGAAATCAGGCGCTGGGGCTTATATTGGACAGCAGTCAGTTCAGCGATGAAAATGACCATATCACTCTGGTAGGAGATCTGGTCACAAAGATCGCGCAGAGTATCGGAAAGAAATCACTGAGTGAATATAAAAGCTTTGCGAAGACATATTACGACAGCTATGCAAAGAGCAATGTGTCCTACGACAGCATCAAAGATAACTTGAACAGGATGCACGAAATCAGCTCTAAGGACTTTACCTATCAGATTCTTCCGGGAACCGATGAAGGGGAGAACTTTAAACTGAATACAAAGAAGACAAAAGAGATGTTTGACGAGCTTTTGTCTGAAAATGGTGAAGTACCGGACTCGGCTACGACAGCGAAGAAAAAGGACACTTCCACAACGGCGAAGAAAAAGGACACGGAAGTCTCTTCAAAGGGGATTTCCATTGAGATACAGAATTCCACCAGGATCAGCGGTCTCGCAGGAAGCTGGAGAGATAAGCTTTCCGGAGACGGGTTCACTGTGGGCAGCATCAAGACAAACCGCCAGGGTGCGCTGACAGACACGAAGATCATTGTTGCCAAAAAGGGAATGGGCGAGGATCTGAAATCATATTTCAAGAATCCTACCATTGAAGTGGGCAGCGTTGACAGCGGCGCACAGATCTGTATCATTCTGGGAAGCAATGACGATATTTAGCAAGACAGAATAAAGGGTCTAAAAGGGGCCATACTAACAATAAACAAGGTTTATGTTAGGAGGCGCCCGGTGAAACGAAAAGAAGTAATCAGTATCATAATCGGAACATTTTGTATGGCATCAGCTACCAACACAGTATTTCAGCCATTCGGAATCGTCACAGGCGGTTTCGGAGGGCTTGGGATCATTTTTGATAAGCTGTGGGGCATCCCGCTGTGGATGACGAACGTCACACTGAATGTTCCTCTTTTTTTACTTGCATTCCGCTACAAGACAAAAAAATTCATGGCGAGGACCATATGCAGTGACATTATGCTGTCTGTTTTCCTGGGAGTACTGCCTAGATTCTCATTTTTCCCGAAAGATTTTTATGTAAATCTGATATTAGGGGCCATTCTCATGGGGATTGGACTTGGAATGGTGATGAAGGAGAGGACTTCCACGGGGGGAACGGACTTAATGGCGTTTCTCCTGCATGTGGTATTGCCGCATATGAGCATCCCGATGCTGCTGGGAATGCTGGACGGGGTCATAGTATTGTTTGGTGCCTTTATCTTTGGGGTAGAGAAAACCAGTTATGCCCTGCTGGTAATCTATGGAATAACGAAGATCACAGACAGTGTTGTGGAAGGGTTCCAGGTATCCAAACTGGTTTATGTGATCAGTGGACATCAGGAGCAGATCTCAGACCAGATCCTGTTCCGGCTGGGCCGGGGGGCCACCAAGCTGTCTTCTGTAGGGGCCTATACCGGGCAGAGCAGCGAGACTCTCATGTGCATCGTCTCAAAGAAGGAAGTGCCGGTGCTGAAGAAGATTGTCATGGAAACAGACCCAAAAGCTTTTGTCATTATATCTGACACAAGAGAGACAATTGGGGAGGGGTTTGTGGATTATACACAATAAAATAAAAAAGTTACTATCTTTCTCTTTTTTTTTTGTACATTTTGCTATATAGTAGTAGAAAAGGTCGGTAAAAAGAAAGGGCGTGTGAAAATGATTTCAAATCAAATCCTGCAGGAGACATTAGACGGGATCCACAATATTTCCAATGTGGATTTATATGTAATAGATTTAAATGGAAAGGTTTTGGCAAAGACAAAAGAAACAGAAGCAGAGGATGAGGATACATTAAAAGGGTTCATCAATTCCGTGGCGGAGAGCCAGGTGGTGGGCGGAAAACAGTATTTTAAGATCTTCGACGACAAGCGTCTGGAGTATGTGCTGCTTGCTGACGGAGAGAGCGAGAGCATGTATATGGTGGCCAAGATGGCTGTATTCCAGATTGAAAATCTGCTGGTGGCTTATAAGGAAAGGTTTGATAAGGATAACTTTATTAAAAACCTCCTGCTGGACAATCTGCTTCTGGTGGACATTTATAATCGGGCCAAAAAGCTGAATATTGACATCGAGGCGAGAAGGGTTGCCTATCTGATCGAGGCCACCTACGGCAAAGAGCAGAATCTTGTGGAGACAGTGAAGCAGCTGGAGGATACCACGGATGATGATTTCATTGCCGCTGTGGATGAAAAGAGTATTGTCCTGGTGAAGGAAGTCTGTGAAAAGGCTCAGTCCAAGCAATTTGTCAAGACGGCAGAGAAGCTGCTGAAAGGATTAAAAAAGGTCGGGATCAACGATGCTAGGATCGCCATTGGCACCATAGCAAAGGGGATCAAGGATGTATCCCGTTCTTATAAAGAGGCCCAGATCGCTCTGGAAGTGGATAAGATTTTCTACGAGAACAAAGAAGTGGTGGCCTATGACCAGCTTGGAATCGGAAGGCTGATCTATCAGCTGCCGCTGCCGCTCTGTAAAATGTTCATCAAGGAAGTGTTTGGAGATTATTCACCGGAGGAGATCGATGATGAAACACTGGCTACGATCTATAAGTTCTTTGAGAATAACCTGAACGTTTCCGAGACATCCAGGCAGCTGTATATACATAGAAATACTCTTGTATACCGTCTGGACAAAATACAGAAAAGTACCAATCTGGACCTGAGGAATTTTGAGGACGCCATTGCCTTTAAGATCGCTCTTATGGTCGTACAGTACATGAAGCATATGAATACACTTGGATAAATGTCTTAGAGGGGAGTCATTCGATGATTACACTGCAGAATGTGACGAAGGAGTACCAAAAAGGCAGCATTGGACTGGATAACGTTTCACTGGAGGTAGATAAGGGGGAATTTGCCTTCATTGTTGGAAAGAGCGGATCCGGTAAGACAACGCTGATCAAGCTTTTGTTAAAAGAACTGGAAGCCACGTCTGGGGATATCGTTGTGAACGGTTATCATTACCAGAAGATGAAGAAACGTCAGATACCGTATATTAGGAGGCAGATCGGCGTGGTATTCCAGGATTTCCGGCTCTTAAGGGACCGGAGTATCTATGAGAATGTGGCATTTGCCCAGCAGGTGATCGAGGTGCCTAAGAGGGCCATGAAGCGCCAGGTGCAAAATGTCCTTGAGATGGTGGGGCTGGGCAACAGGCTCAGGGCCCTGCCGGACGAACTGTCCGGCGGTGAGCAGCAGAGGGTTGCCATTGCCAGGGCTTTAGTCAACCATCCAGCGCTTCTGCTGGCGGATGAACCCACCGGGAATTTGGACCCGCAGAACGCAAAGGAGATCATGGATCTTCTGGTGGAGATACAGAAGCGGGGGACCACGGTCATTGTTGTGACCCATAATAAGGACATTGTGAACGAGATGGGGAAACGGGTCATCGCGCTGAATGAGGGAGCCGTCCATCACGACGAGAAAGGCGGCACCTATGATATTTAGACGACTGGCCTATGGATTTAAAGAAGGGCTGAAAAATATACTAAGAAATAAGATCTTTTCTCTGGCGACGGTGGGCACGATTATGGCTTGTATTTTTCTGCTGGGAGTGACATTGTCTGTGCTTCTCAATGTGAGGGCCACGGTAAAGCAGGCGGAGGATTCTGTGACCATCTCAGTATTTTTCGATGAAAAGCTGCCAAAAGGACAAAAGGATGCCATAGGAAAAGGAATCAAAAATCATAAGGAGGTCCAGTCTGTCCGCTATGTATCAGCGGAGGAAGCGTGGGCCAAGTATAAAAAAGAAGTGTTCAAGAACAATGAGGATCTTCTGGAAGGCTTTGAGGGAAAAAACCCGTTAAATGAATCAGACTCCTATGAAGTTATGCTAAAGGACGTGAAGTACCATGAAAAGATGGTGGGAGAGTTTAAGTCCATGGACGGTGTGAGGAAGGTAGAGTATGCAAAAGGTGCGGCTGAGGGGATATCCAAGGCCAATCTGTTGGGAGCTTATGTGGCAGGAGCCATCATATTAATTCTGTTGTTTGTCTCCGTTTTTCTTGTGAGCAATACCGTTTCCATAGGAATTGCTGTGAGAAAAGAAGAGATCGCGATCATGAGGCTCATCGGCGCCACTAACCGGTTTATCAGAGCTCCGTTTATCGTAGAGGGGGCAGTCATCGGCATGATAGGCTCTTTGATCCCTGTGGGTGTCATTTACATAGGATATAAGGTGATCGTTAATTATATCATGGATAAATTCCACGTTCTGACCAACTTCATGGAGTTTGTTCCGGTGCATCAGATCATGGTATATCTCATACCGGCATCACTGCTGGTCGGACTGGGCATCGGATGTCTCGGAAGCAGCTTTACCATCAGAAAATATCTGAGAGTGTAGGAGGTTTGCTATGAAGAGAAAGTATTACAATGTACTGGCATTTCTTTTGATCGGTTCTCTTTGTTTTACTGCGCTGCCGGCAGTTACAGTAAAAGCCAAAAGCAAAACCGAGGATCTGAAGGACAAGTCCAAGAAAAAGGAAGAGGAAAACAAACAGCTGGAAAAGAAGGTTGCCGACATGGAAAAGCAGATCCAGGAGATGGATCAAAAGATTGAGAAAGCATCCAACAAGGCGGACCGGCTGGAAAAGAAACTGAAAGATACAAAAAAACAGGTGGAGGTTACCAAGCAGAAGCTTGGTGAGGCTAAGGCTTCCAAAGAGAAACAGTATAAGATCATGAGCAAGAGGATCAAATATCTGTACGAAAATGGAAGCGCCGGTTATATTGATGTGATCGTACAGGCGAAGTCTTTTAATGAATTCTTAACCAGGCTTGATTATGTCTCAAAGATCTCCAACTACGACAACAACATGTTCCGAAAGCTGAGGAAGACCCAGGACAGCATAGCACTGGCATCCAAAAAGCTGGAGAAGAGTTATCAAGAGATAAAGACTGTCACAAAGGAGGCCAAGGAGGAAGAGAACAAGATCGTCAGTCTGGCCGATGGCAAAAAGGCAAAGCTTACGCAGTTCCAGCAGAAGATCGCATCCAATAAAGATTTGATGCAGAAGTATCAGGACCGTCTGAATTCCTATGACACAGCGTCCAACACCCCTTCCGGCGGCAGCTCGGGAAGCAATTCCTCATCCGGAAGTTCCGGGGGCAGCTCTTCGGGCAGTTCCGGTGGCTCCTCATCGGGCAGCCACCATTCAGGGGGAGGCAGCTCGTCATCATCTTCCCTGACCTGGCCGGTTCCTTCCTGCCACACCATCACCTCACCCTATGGCAACCGTACTCATCCGGTGCAGGGAGGAACGAAGTTCCATGAGGGCATCGATATCGGCGCTCCGAAAGGCTCCACCGTGGTGGCGGCGGGAAGCGGCACCGTGGAAGTGGCCGGATACAGCCCATATAACGGAAACTGGGTAAAGATCGATCACGGAAACGGGCTGGAGACATTATATCTGCACAATTCGTCCCTGAACGTTTCAGCAGGGCAGAGAGTCAGACGGGGACAGAAGATCGCATCCTCAGGATCCACAGGTATGTCCACGGGACCTCATGTTCATTTCGCCGTAAAGAAAAACGGCAGCTATGTAAATCCCATGAATTATTTATGACAGGACCTATGGAATCAGGGGTATGAAAAAATATCATACCCCTGTTCTTTTTTTATCTGGAAGATTCATAGTATAATGGATTTAACAGGATAATAAAGGAAAGGAGCGGAGTATGAACTTAAAACAGCTGACTTATTTTGTCGCCCTGGCAAAAAACCAGAATTTTACCACAGCGGCAAATGAACTGTTTATATGCCAGTCGGCGCTGAGCAAGACCATCAAAGCGATGGAGGAGGATCTGAACGTGCAGCTGGTGGACCGGACGGCAAAGCATTTCTGCCTGACGCCGGAGGGCCGGATGCTCTATCAGGAGGGACAGGATGCACTGGAGAGCATCAACAATCAGATGGAGCATTTACGGGACTGTATCAATGCGGAGAACGGCGAAATCTCTGTAGGAATCCCGCCGGTGATCAGTACGATTTATTTTGCGTCCATCATTCAGGGATTCAGAAAAGCCTATCCGGGAATCCGGCTTAACATAGCGGAGGAGGGCGCCAACACGGTAAAAGAAAAGGTACAGTCAGGGGAGATCGACATCGGCGTGGTGATCCTTCCCTTTGCATCAGATGATTTTCATATCCTGCCAGTGTTTAAGTCGGATAATGTACTGACCGTCAGCACGGAGCATCCGCTGGCATGCCGGGATAAGGCCGCTTTTAGGGAACTTCGTAATGAAGAATTTATCTCTTTGGATAAGACCTTTATGCTTCACAGCCGGACAAGGGAGCTGTGTCATATGTCCGGTTTTGAGCCTAATATCGTTATGGAGAGCTCCCAGTGGGACTTTGTGGCTGAGATGGTATCCCTAAATCAAGGTGTGGCCATCCTGCCGCGGCCTATATTATCCCGTTTTAACTCTGATAAGATTAAGATCCTGACATTGACAGAGCCTGAATTCCCCTGGGATATCGCACTGATCATAAGAAAAGATAAGTATGTGTCAAACCCAATTAAAAATTTTCAAACGTATGTAAAAGAACACGGGAATATTAAATAAAGAAAATGCAAAGAACTAAACTTGAGAAGTAATTCAGGCTTAGTTCTTTTTTTTCATGCTGTCTATGAATTTTATACATTTTACTGTGAGAATCAACCAATTCTATAATAGATTTATCAAAAGAATTATGCAATGTGATGGATTAACGGTAAAAGGGAAGGAGTAAAGAATGGGAAATTGTTCATTGAAAGTGGGAGATGAGTGTTCTTTTTGTAAACAAATCAGCAATGAGGATGTTCTGGCATTTGCAGAAGTGACGGGGGATAAAAATCCTCTGCATCTGGACGACAGTTATGCAAAGAATACGGTATTTAAAGAGAGGATCGCTCATGGAATGATCAGCGCCGGAGTCATCTCCGCTGCCATTGCCATGAGGCTTCCGGGGCCGGGCACCACATATCTGGGGCAGTCTCTAAAGTTCACCGGACCTGTAAAGATCGGCGATACAGTGACAGCAACACTGAGAGTGAAAGAGATGAAAGAGAAGCCGAAGTTTACCATCGCCACTATTGAAACTACCTGTGTCAATCAGGAAGGCAAGGTTGTAGTTGAGGGAGAAGCGACTGTCATTCCACCGGAACGTAAGGAGGATGAAGCATGTCTAAATTAAAAAGCGCAGAGGAAGCGGTAAAACAGATCAAGGACGGCGACACTGTAGCAATCAATGGCTTTGGGTTTGGGTTCGGGTTCGCAGAGGAGATCGCAAAAGCTCTGGGTGAACGCTATGAAACAGAGGGGCATCCAAAAGATCTGACCCTGCTGTTTGCTTCCGGTTGCGGCGACGGCGGCGCACTGGAGGAAGACTTTGGATTGGACCACCTGGCAAAAGAGGGAATGGTGAAAAAGATCATCGCAGGGCATGTAGGGCTTGCAAAAAAGCTGAGCAAGATGATAAACGACAATAAGATCGCCGCGTATAATTTCCCCCAGGGTGTGGTTGCACATTTATTCCGCGCCATCGCAGGCGGGAAACCGGGAGTGCTGACCCAGGTAGGACTAAAGACCTTTGCGGATCCGCGAGTGGAAGGCGGGCGCATGAATGAGGCAGCCCAGAAAGAAAGCTTTGTGGAGGTTATGGAAGCAGGAGGAAAGGAATATCTGTTTTATCGCTCCATTCCTGTGGATGTGGCTGTCATCAGGGGAACAATAGGTGATGAAAAAGGAAATATGACCGTGGAGGAGGAAGGTGTTCTGCTGGAAACCCTTCACATAGCAGAGGCGGCAAAAAACTCCGGTGGAATTGTTATCGGGCAGATCAGAGAAGAGGCAAAGGCCGGAACGCTGGATCCAAGAGATGTGTATATCCCGGGAATCATGGTGGATACCTTGGTGAAATCGAAGCCTGAAAATCACAAAATGAACTGCACACTTTCATTTGATCCCTCATTTACGGGAGATGTGAAGGTACCTTCTGACAGCATTGCCCCCATGGAGATGGGCATACGGAAAGTCATCGCTAAGAGATGTGCCAAGGAATTAAAGCTGGACACCACCATCAACCTTGGCATCGGAGTGCCGGAGGGAGTGGCCGCTGTAGCCTTAGAGGCAGGAATTGCAGACCGTCTCACCATGACCATTGAGGCGGGAGCCATCGGAGGTGTTCCTCAGGGAGGACACAGCCTTGGGGCGTCCGCAAATGTGGAGGTGCTGATCGGGCAGCCGAATCTTTTTGATTTTTATGACGGAGGAGGCCTGGACCTGACCTGCTTAGGACTTGCGCAGGCAGATGCCCAGGGGAATATCAATGTCAGCAAGTTTCACGGAAGAATGGTGGGCTGCGGAGGGTTTGTAAATATATCCCAGAACACGAAAAATGTGATCTTCTGCGGGAGTTTTACTGCGGGGAAATCATTGATCGAAGTAAAAGATAAAGGGCTTCAGATCGTACAGGACGGAGAGTTCATAAAATTCGTGGATAAAGTGGAGCAGATCACCTTCAGCGGGGATTACGGGGCAGAGACGGGGCAGAATGTATTGTATGTGACAGAGCGGGCTGTATTCCGACTGACAAAGGACGGCCTGGAGCTGACCGAGATCGCGCCGGGCATTGACCTTGAGAAGCATATTCTCGAGAAGATGGAATTCAGGCCTCTGATCTCCAAGAATCTCCGGGAAATGGATGCTGATATATTTGAAAACACACCGCTGAAAATAGGAGGAGAATAGCATGATTGGAATTGTTTTAGGGCTTGCACTGCTGGTATTTCTGGCGTATAAAGGATATTCAATTATCTGGGTGGCTCCCGTGTCTGCCATGGTGGTGGCGCTTACTGGAGGTCTGTCACTCCTGCCCGCTTATACAGACACCTACATGCAGGGACTTGTGGATTTTGCGAAATCCTGGTTTCCGATGTTCCTTTTAGGGGCGATATTCGGAAAGGCCATGGAAGTCACAGGGGCTGCACATTCCGTGGCGAAAAAGCTGTCTTCTATGATTGGCGCACAGAGAGCAATCCTGGCTGTAATCATCAGCTGCGGTATATTGGTCTATGGGGGGATTTCCCTATTTGTGGTGGTATTCGCTATCTACCCAATCGCTGTCTCCTTGTTCCGGGAGGCAGACCTTCCCAGAAGGCTGATACCGGGCTGTATCGCCTGCGGAGCATTTACTTTTTCCATGACTGCTTTTCCGGGAAATCCACAGCTTAATAATATCATTCCCACGAAATATTTTGGCACCAATGCAATGTCAGGACCTATTATGGGAATCGCAGGAGGGCTTGTAATGCTTGTGGGCGGTTATATGTGGCTGTCTTACCGGTCAAAAAAAATGACTGCCGCGGGAGAACACTTTGATGAACCGGACAATATGAAAGAGAGCTCATCAGAAAATCTGCCGAACCCTTTCGTTTCTGTTGTTCCTCTGTTGATCGTGGTGGTATCATTGAATGTCCTGCCTATGTTTATCGCTTTTCCAGATGATAAAAAATCCACCTACGCTATCATTATTGCGCTTTTGCTGGGCATCGCGGCATCAGTGTTGTTGAATTTGTCTCAGTTAAAAGACATTATTGCTGCTGTCAGTGAAGGTGCCAGCGGATCTGTCATGGCGATTATGAACACATCGGCTGCCGTAGGTTTTGGGGCAGTGGTGAAAGCGGTTCCTGGATTTGCGGTGCTGACAAAGGCGGTCCTGGGAATCAAGGCAAGCCCGCTGATCTCCGAGGCATTAGCTGTGACACTGCTGGCAGGAGCTACCGGATCTTCTTCCGGTGGTATGGGAATTGCGCTGGAGGCGTTGGGACCAAAGTATATGGAGATGGCAGCGGCATTAAATATTGACCCTGGAGCATTTCACCGGGTGGCTTCCATCGCTTCTGGAGGCCTTGATTCACTGCCGCACTGCGGAGCTGTCATCACACTGCTGGCAGTGGCCGGAATGACCCATAAGAAATCCTATGCGGATATTGGAATGGTAACCTGTGTGATACCGATATTGGCTACTATCGTTGTCGTTGCAATGGGAATGATGGGGATCGTGTGACATCAGTGTTTACTTCATGATCTATACGGTCATCAAGTCAGGTATATGAAAAAAGGAGCACATTCCAGAGGCGTTATTACAAACAGTACGATTTTGCAGATCCATGAAAGTATCATATAACACCAGATATTCCTTGGAATTTACTTCCACGCCCTCAGTTGAGGGTTGTGGGAGTTTTTTTCCGGTGTTATAATGGAACACATATTTGCAGGGTGCTTTTGTATCAACAAAAGAATCCGGACATGGAGGTCGATATGAAGAAACAGTTCTCAAAAATTTTGATCGCAGTTCTCCTGGTAGTATCCCTTGGAGAGGGATTCTTTTTATACCGGGCCTATTCGGTTTCAGGAGATCAGCTGGAGGTTGCAAAAAAGCTGGATCGCCTGGAAAAAACCGTGGACCAGTATTACACTGGAAAGATAGACCAGGAACAGCTGGAGAATTACACATACAAAGGATATCTGGCAGGTCTGGGAGACCCGTATTCCACTTATTATTCAGAGAGCGAATTTAAAGAGCTGATGGAATCCACTGACGGTGTATTTACTGGAGTGGGGATTTATCTTTCCCAGGATACAGTGACGGGAGCGATCAAGGTGGTCAAAGTCATAAAGGGCGGACCGAGTGACGGAAGCGGTATCAAATCTGGTGACGTTCTCGTAGAAGTAGATGGAAAGTCTGTCAGTGACAAAGATCTGGATAAAGTTGTGTCGGAAGTCAAAGGGGAAGAGGGTACGAAGGTCAAACTGTCATTTCTCAGAGGAAAAGAAAAGGACACAAGAGATTTCACCATTACAAGAAAAAAAGTTGAGACCCAGACTGTCGAGACAAAAATGCTTGACGGAGGCATCGGCTACCTTTCCATCTCAGAGTTTGATGAGGTGACAGTGAGCCAGTTTAAAGAAGGGATACAGAAGCTTGAGAAGCAGGGTATGAAAGGCCTGATCCTGGATGTCAGGGACAATCCAGGAGGGCTTGTGGATGCCGTTGTAGATATTGTCGATGAACTGCTTGGAAAAGGAAAGATTGTGTCCATCAAGGATAAGCAGGGAAAAGAAAAGGTATACCGCTCAGATGCTGCCCAGTCAGTGAAGGTACCGCTTTGCGTTCTTGTGAACGGAAACAGTGCCAGTGCGTCAGAGATTCTGTCCGGCGCGGTGAAAGACCACAAGAGAGGTACCTTAATTGGTGAGAAGACATTTGGAAAGGGAATCGTCCAGGGCTTCTTTAAGCTGGGTGACGGCTCTTATGCCAAGCTCACATATGCATCTTACTATACACCTTCCGGGCACAATATTCACAAAAAGGGTATTAAGCCCGATGTGGCAGTGAAGAATAATTCCAAATCAAAGGGAGATCAACAGCTAAAGAATGCACAGCAGGTGCTTGTAAAACAGCTGGAGAAATAAACTATTAGTAAGAGGGATAAAAACTTATGAGAAAGAAAAAGGATGGATTTACGTTAGTGGAGCTCATTGTAGTTCTGCTGATCCTGGCAATATTAATCGCTCTTCTGATCCCATCCATGACTGGATATATAAGAAAAGCCAAGGAGAAGGCGGCCATCGTTGAATGCCGGAATTGTGTCCAGGCGGCTCAGGCAATTCTTTCAGAGCAATACGGGGAAACTGGAACTGCAGCCCTGTCTTCTCCCTACAGCCAGGTCCTGGACCAGGCGGAGGAAAAGGGAACCATTCAGGAGATTCGTTACAATGGTGACTATAAGGTGACCTACCTAAAATATACTACAAAGGGCAAAATTACGGTTGTCTATGAAAATGACACCTACAGGATCATCAGGGATGAAGCGGGCGGAGGAGGAGACAGCACCGAGTCTGGTAAGGATGAGGAAACCTCCGGCAAAGGCGTGACGATCATAGACAGCAGCGGGGCAAAGCATGAAATCAAAGCCTCTTCAAAGGATGGATGGGAACAGAAAAAGGATGCCATAAACAACGGATATGGGGCCGGGTTTGGAAATGGCGTCCTATACCAGGATCAAACAGGGCTCTATGCGTCCGTGAACGACCCGTATTTTGGTACGGACCAGAATAAGGATCTTACGCTGGCTGACCTGTCAGCAAGGAATCCCAATCAGCTGATCAAAATTGACTCCGGTACAAAACTGTATATCAAGGATGACGTGGAAAATGAGTCAGGTCCGTATTTAAAGAATGTTAAGCGCGGGGATCTGTGTTATGTGGACGGCAGCTATTATATCGCTCCTGGTCCTGTAAGTGAATGGGATAAACCAGGACAAGGAAATTGGATCAAGCTTCAGTTTTAGGATCAACATAAGAGCTGCATCTTCAAATAATCATGAGGGCTTCTGGGGGTGATACTCCCAAGAAGCCCTTGTTCTATTATGGGAAAATCTTTCTTCCTCTCTGTTGCTATCCTGGTAGAATTATGCTAAAATTTATTAATATATATATGAGCAGAGTTTGAGAATATAATTTTAACAGATCATTACATACGGGGTGCTATAAATATGGAGTTAGAATCCGGGATCAATAAGCTTATTTTTGAATACTATGAGGCCAGAATCGTCTATGGATATTATGAATATGGAGATAAACTTCCTGCAATTCCAAAGATCTGTGCGGTTTTTCGTATGGCTCCGGCCACAGTCCGCGCCGGTTTAGCGGCCTTGGAGAAACAAGGTTACATACGTATTGACGCAAGGAAGGCCTCAATGGTGATCTACAAAGCGGACCGGGCAAAGAGACGAAAGCTGGCAGCTGAATATTTTGTGCCTAGAAAGGAAGAAATTAAGGATTTGCTTGATTCCAGCGACATGCTGATCAGACCTATATGGGACTTGGCCATAAGCCGTCTGGGAATGGAAGACTGGGCCAGGTTCAAAGAGGAATTGGGACAGCCGTCGGAATTTTTGGGAATGATGCCAATCCGTTTTTTTCTGTTCACTCTGTGTGAACTGGGCAACAGTCTGATTTTAAATCTGTATTGGGAACTGATCCGCTTTCTGCGTTTTCCTTATCTGGAGATCAGCCGGCAGACGGATCCGGGTGGTCAGGAATACAGCCATAAAACGATGCTGGAGTTGAGAAATCAGTATGAGGCCGAGTTCCGGGACGGCGTAGACAGATTGTTTGATTTTATAGAGGAATCCGTGAAGGAATATGCTATGGAGGATACAGAACAGATTTCATTTGAATGGAATATTTACCGTCAGAGGCCTCAGCTGTGTTATACACTTGTCTGTCATGTGATTCGCGATATCGGAAAGGGAATTTATCCTGTTGGAAGTTTTCTGCCATCTCTGCCGCAGATGTCTAGACACTATGGTGTATCTGTCAGTACTGTCCGTCGGTCATTGAGTATTTTAAACAGCGTAGGGATCACACAGTCCTTCCAGGGAAAAGGGACACAGATCCAGATGAACGTCCGAGAGATCAATTTTGAACGTCCTGAGATCAGAGACGGCCTCAGGCTTTACTGTGAAAGCCTGCAGCTGCTGCATATTACGATGCAGCATGTATTCTTATATACATTTGAAAATGTCTCAGAAGCGGATAAAGACATATTTAAGCATCGGTTTTTACAACTCCTAGAAGAGAAAAACAGCTATCTTTGCTTTGATATCAGCCTGGCATTTATAGAGGAACACTGTCCTCGTTCCATTATTCGGGAATGCTATAAGAAGGTCAGGGAGCTGACAGCATGGGGATATCCGTTCACTTTGTACCGTCTGAACGGTAAAAGTATGCACATGGAATACTCACAGATCATAGAGAAAGCCGCTGGTTATTTAAAAAGCGGTGATCTGTCTGCATTTACCGACTGCCTGGAAGATTTGTTAGAACGAGAAGAACACAATGTCAACGTTGCTTTTTCAAAATACTAGGCTTTTTCATAACACGATGTCAAACCGGCGAAGAGGAGGACTTCCTTCTGCACGTTTTGGATAAAGAAAGGATTTATATGCTGTCTCAGAAAAAGGTATTGGTAGTAGAGGACAATCAGATAAACCGGCAGTTGCTTTGCCAGATTTTAAATTCTGATTATGATGTTCTGGAAGCGGAAAACGGAAAAGAGGCATTGGAGGTATTAAAGCAGTATGGGGAAGGGATCTCACTGATACTGCTGGATATTGTCATGCCTGTTATGGATGGGTATACATTTCTGTCTCTGATGAAAGCGGACAAAGCATACTCATCGATTCCTGTCATTGTCACAACGCAGAATGATGCGGAGTCCGATGAGCTGGCGGCCTTGTCCCACGGGGCGTCAGATTTTGTAGCCAAACCTTACAGGCCCCAGATCATCCTGCACCGGGTGGCAAGTATTATCAACCTGCGGGAGACGGCTGCCGTGGTAAACCAAGTGAAGTTTGACCGTTTGACAGGCCTGTACAGCAAAGAGTTTTTCTATCAGCTCATCCGGGATGCCCTCATGCGGAACCCAACGGGGCGGTACGATATCATTTGTTCTGATATCGAGAATTTTAAGCTCGTCAATGATGTATTCGGAATACCTGCGGGAGATCGGCTTCTCCAGGACATCGCACAGATGTATGAGAGAGAGATCAATGGAAGAGGGATCTGCGGAAGGCTGAATTCAGACCAGTTTGTATGCATGACTGAACATAGGCGGAATTATAAAAGTGAGATATTCCAGGAAGCAAACGAGAGAGTTAATCAAATGATGGAAGCTGGAAGTATTGCAATGAAATGGGGGATTTATACGGTGGAAGACCGGGAGTTGTCTGCGGAACAGATGTGTGACCGGGCACTTTTGGCTGCGCGCAGCATCAAAGGACAGTATGGAAAATATTTTGCCTTTTATGATGACAAATTGAGAAGCAGGCTGCTGCATGACCAGGCTATCACTGACGGCATGGAGCAGGCCTTGGCTGAAAACCAGTTCCAGGTCTATCTGCAGCCAAAGTACCGGATCGTGGACGGCAGCCTGGCAGGAGCTGAGGCACTGGTCCGATGGGAGCACCCTGAGTGGGGACTACAGTCACCGGCAAATTTTATCCCTCTGTTTGAGAGCAATGGGTTTATCACAAAGATGGACCAGTACGTCTGGGAAAAGACATGTGAGATGCTCAGAGAGTGGGAGGATAAGGGGTATTCAGCGATCCCGGTATCAGTCAATGTATCCAGAGCGGACATTTATAATGCCGATCTTTCCGATATTTTGTGCAGGATTGTAAAGAAATACGGACTTGACCCCTCCAGGCTGCATCTGGAGATCACCGAAAGTGCCTACACAGAGACGCCTGCCCAGATCATTGAAACGGTTTCCCATCTGAGGGAGCTGGGTTTTGTTATCGAAATGGACGATTTCGGAAGCGGCTATTCATCACTGAACATGCTGAATAATATGCCTATTGACATCCTTAAACTGGATATGAAGTTTATCCAGAGTGAGACGGCAAAACCTGTCAGTCAGGGAATCCTTAAGTTTATCATCAGCCTGGCCCGGTGGATGCATCTCAGCGTAGTGGCGGAAGGAGTGGAGACAAAGGAACAGCTGGAACGTCTGAAGGAAATAGGCTGTGACTATGTACAGGGATATTATTTTGCAAAACCAATGCCGTCTATGGAGTTTGACCAATTGCTGGCAGAGAACACAGTAAGCTCGCTGTTCAATGTGGAACGAGAAACAGTTAGGCCGGATGAGGAAAAGGAGATTCTTTTGGTAGCGGAAGAAGATCTCTCCTTACGGGAAGAGATCAAGAAGGAATTAGGGGAGGAGTACCAGATCATCGAGCCTGTGGGCAGAAAAAGTCTTTTGGAAACAGTGAGGGGCCGTGAAAATGATGTGGCTGCCATCTTATTAAGCCTGACTTGGATGGGACCAGATACTTATCTTCTGCTGAAACAGCTGAAGGAGGACAGGGGGTGCAGGAATATACCGGTCATTGCCACTGCAAATCCCGATGCCAAGACAGAGGAACGGGCACTCCGAGCGGGAGCGGATGATTTTATAGGACGGCCGTTTTTAAAAGAGAGCTTGGTAAAGAGAATATGCCGGGCATCTGAGATTAATGCTTACCATTTGCGTGAACAGGTTTTGCAGGATGAAGAATTCCAAGATTATCAGACAGGACTGTTGAACCGGAAAGGGCTGAAGGCAGCTGTGAAGTCCCTCAGGGAAGAAGACATGCCGCTGGCTGTTTATTTATTCAGTTTGGATGAACCCGGACATAGCAGTGGTATAGGAGACAATCAGGTTTATGAGTTAGGCACGGTTTTGCGCACTCACACGAGAAGAAGTGATATTTTGGCTAGGTTCAGCGGAAATGAATTCTTGGCAGTTATGAAGCAGGCAGGATCAGGAGAGTTTATCATCCAAAAAGGGGAAGAAATCTGCAAAGCTGTCAAAGGGGTCTGGGGCGGAGAGAGAAATATCATCTGTTCAGCCGGCGCAGCCCTCCTGGAAGATGGAGATACGATAGCCAAAGCCATAGAACGGGCCGATCAGGTTCTAAGCTGTACAAAAGCAGAAGGTAAGGGCGGCTGCCGCCTATGGAGGGAAGAGATATATGGGCGAACAAATGAATGCGATTGACACTGTCCGGGAGTTTTGCAGCTGCTGGTTTGAGTTGCGTGATGCGGAAAAAACCGCCGGATATCTATCGGAGGATATCAGTTTTATCGGTACGGGGGAAAAGGAGTATGCCTGCGGAAAAGAGGAGATGGTCCGATACCTGCATCAGGATATTGGAGAGATCCCGGAGCCCTTTGACATAGAGTGTCATGTGATCTATGAGCAGGCTCTGGATGAGCAGGTAAGGATGGTGTTTGAAGAGATCATCCTCAGGAATTCTGTATATGCCTGGAGAGTCCGGGGAATCTTTAATCTGACAAAGACCGGGGAGCGCTGGTCAATATCCAGTCTCCATTTTTCTGAATCGGCAGTAAGCCAGGGAGAAGAAGAACATTATCCAAGGACCTTGGTGGTGGAGAATATCACAGGACAGCGCCAGAAGATCCTGAATGATTCATTGGCTGGAGGGATGATTGGAGGATATCTGGAAAAGGGCTTCCCATTCTATTTTATTAACAGAAGGATGCTGCAGTATTTAGGTTATGAAAGCGAAGAAGAATTTGTTTTAGATATCCATGGACTGCTTCCCAACAGTATCCACCAGGATGACCGCATGGAGGCTTTAGCCAGCGCAAAACGCCAGATGGAAGAAAGCGGCGAATATACCCTGGAGTACCGGATGCGCAGAAAGGATGGTTCCTATATATGGGTCCATGATGTTGCCCACAAGGTGGAGGCTGAAGATGGGCGGCCTGCCATCATCTCTGTGTGTATTGATATCACAGAACAGAAGAAGGCCCAGAATGAAATTCTGCATATTTATAATAACATCCCCGGAGCTGTATTTCGATGCCGGTTTGATGAACAATTTTCGGTTATAGCTGCCAATGACGGACTTTACGATTTCCTGGGGTATACAAGGGAAGAGTTTGCGGCTTTGGGAAACCACATGGCAGCGGTGATCTATCCGGATGATCTGGTCATCATGGCGGACAGGCTGAAGGCCCAGCTCAAACAGGGAAATACAATCCGCAATGAAAACAGACTGATCCGTAAAGACGGCAAAATTAAATGGATCTCTATTCAGGCCCAACTGTTTACAGAGGAGGACGGAGAACAATATTTTTACTGTGTATTTGTGGACATCACGGAAGAAAAGCTTCTCCAGGAGCGGGTCAAAGAGCTCTATGAAAATGAACTGGCTTATTTTGCTGAGTTGTCATCGGATGGAAGAAGCATCCAGGGACGGATGAATGTGACTCAAGATATGGTGGAAAACTATGTGGCTGCCCCGGAGGTGGCGGTGACAGGTGTCGGAAAAAGCTATCAGTATACAGTGCAGAAACTGGTGGAGTCAGCAGCTGACCCTGCATACGGTAAAAAAATCGGGGAGGCTCTGGCCCGGGAAAAGGTTATCAGGGATTTTGCTGCTGGAAAGGTTGACTATAAATTCGATTACCTGAGAAAACGCAAAGATGGAAGCGCCTTTTGGAGCAATACAAACTTCAGATCCTATTTAAATCCGGAGACGGGAGACATTATTGTATTTTTCTATACCTACGATGAGACGGAACAAAAGATGCAGAAAAAACTGCTCTATAAGATCACAGACTTGGATTATGATATGATCGTAGATATTGACATTGTCCACGATGCCCACCGGTTGTTTACCTTGAACTCAAAAGTTATGAATACAATTCCGATTCAGGGTAAATTCCAGAAGGAAATCCGTAAGATGGCTGATCGGTTCATGGATGAGGAAACCAGAAGGACGTATCTGGAAAACTTAAATTATGGTTATATGATCAAGATGCTTTCAGAAAATGAATCCTATTCATTTATGGTGCAGATGAAGGACCCGAACGGAATTCTTCAGGTGAAGAGATGCGAGGTATTTTACATTGACAAGGAACTTGGGCGGGTATGTCTGGCCAGGACGGACGTGACAGACATTGTCAGGCAGGAGCAGAGGCAGAAACAAGAGCTGGCTGCGGCACTGGCTGGAGCGGAGCAGGCAAATGCGGCCAAATCAGACTTTTTATCCCGGATGAGCCATGAGATCCGTACACCTATGAATGCCATTATCGGCATGTGCACCATAGCAGCCCAGTCCATTGGGAATGATGCCAAAGTGGAAGACTGTATCTCCAAGATCGGTATCTCCTCCAGATACCTTCTGGCATTGATCAATGATATTCTGGATATGAGCCGGATTGAGAGTGGAAAAATGCTGCTGAAAAATGAAAAAATCCCCATGGAAGAGTTCCTCAATGGGATCAATTCTATCTGCTATGCACAGGCAGAAGCAAAGGGTGTTGATTATGAATGTATCGTAGATCCGGTAATCGATGATTTTTATATCGGTGATGCTATGAAGCTGCAGCAGGTGTTGATCAATATTATTGGAAATGCAGTGAAGTTTACAGAGGAGGGCGGTAAGATCACCTTCTCCACCCGCCGCTTTAAAAAGGCCAAAAATGATGTGACTCTGCGTTTTATCATAAACGACACCGGAGTGGGCATGAGTGATGATTTCCTGCCACATTTATTTGAAACCTTCTCCCAGGAAAGCAGCGGGATTACGTCAGTTTACGGCGGAACCGGACTTGGACTGCCGATTTCCAAAAGCATTGTGGATATGATGGATGGAAGGATTACGGTTCGTTCTATCAAAGGCGTGGGATCAGAATTCACAGTGGATGTGAAACTGGGCATCACAGAGGAAGAAAAGCTCCGTCACAATCAAAAACAGCACCATTATAATTTCTCCCATCTCAGTACCCTGGTGGTGGATGATGACGTGGCAGTGTGTGAGAGTGCCATTGTGACCCTGAAGGAGATGGGCATCAAGGCAGAATGGGTGGACAGCGGGCGCAAGGCAGTGGAGCGGGTGAAGTTTTTATGGGGAAGCGGGAAATATTTTGATATGATACTGATCGACTGGAAGATGCCGGAGATGGACGGGATCGAGACAGCCCGGCGCATCCGGAGCATTGTGGGGCCGGAAGTAACGATCATTATCATGACTGCTTATGACTGGACCTCCATCGAACATGAGGCAAAACTGGCAGGGGTGAACCTGCTGATGAGCAAGCCGATGTTTAAGGCTTCCTTAGTCTCAGCCTTTACGAAGGTGTTCTGCCAGAAAGAGGAAGAGAAGGAGCAGAAAGAGGAAGCAGACTTTGACTTTACCGGAAAAAGAGTGCTTCTTGTGGAAGACAATGCCTTAAATACCGAGATCGCAAAAATGCTGCTGGAGGGAAAGGGCTTTCTCGTGGAGACAGCGGAAAACGGACTGCGCGCCATGGAGATGTTTAGCAAATCAGAGAAGGGCTACTACGATGCTATCCTCATGGACATCCGGATGCCGATCATGGACGGGCTGACGGCTACTACCAATATCAGAAACTTAAGCAACGCAGATGCTGAAAATATTCCGATCATAGCCATGACAGCAAACGCTTTTGATGATGATGTGGAAAAAAGCAAAGCTGCTGGGATGAACGCCCATTTGGCTAAGCCAATCGAACCGGAACATCTGTATCGGACACTGTATGATTTTATCTATGAAATAGTGGAGTAAAAATTAACCCAGAGACGGTTATAATCGTAAGAATGCGTACATTAGTTTAAGACCTAATGTACGCATTCTTTTATAATGCCATGTTCGATTGAAATTACCTTAGTCTCTTTCTTAAGATTAGAATGAAGACTGCGGAAGCCAGCAGCACAGGCTGCCATAACCCAGGATTCTTAGTGTCACCTGCCTTCACCGGTTTTGAATGTCTGCCTGCCCCAGTGTTTTGGTGTTCGTTGTTTATTGTCTTGGTTTTTCCTTTCTGAGACCATTTTGCATAGAGGGTAAAGGAATCCTGCACCTTCGTTGTAAAATCGTATGCTTCCTTACCTTCTTTATCTAAGTACCAGCCTATAAATGTAGATCCTTTTTTAACTGGATTTTTAGGCTTTGTGATGGAGGTTCCGTACTTGACAGTTTGTGGGGACACTTTTGTTCCTCCGTTGCTGTCAAATGTAATCTCAACATTTTCCGAGGTGAGAACCGCATAAGTGGAGAAACTCTTTGCATAGAATTCAATACTTCCATTTTTACGGTTTACTTTTTCAGCCGTAAGGACCTCTGCCCTCCTATTATGGACATGGGCAATTCTCACAGCTTTTTCCTGGATCCATGAAGGCTCTACATGGAGTTGAAACAGCAGAGGAGTTTCCAGCATGGAAAGGTTTATATTTTCTATCTGCAGGACCGTTCCGTCCGGCGATTCAACACGGATAGAGATTGCCACAGAAAGATCAAAATACGCAGCGGCCTGTTCATCTGCCCGCATGACGGAGGCAAATTCATGCCGTTCATCTTCAGAAGCCTGTTCTTTTCTTTCTGCCTGCAGGGAAAGGACGGTAATGACGGAATCATCTTTTCCAGCTGAATCCAACAGAGTTTTAATCTTTTTTGCGTCTCCGGAACTCATTCCCGCAGGTACTTTTCCTGCAGCTATTTCATTTATTATGTTTCTGGCCTGCCGGGCTGATTCAGTGACCGTCGCGTCTGAGACGGATACACCTGTACCGTCCGGAGATAATTCAGGCACCTCTATCTGGATATTTGGATCAGAGGCAAGAGGTATCAGGTTCCATTTGGCCGTATAAACCGTTGTGCCTGCAGGGAATTTCTCGGGCAGCAGTATCGCTTTCCTGCCTTTTTGGTCAAACCATCCGGCAAAACTGTAACCTTTGCGGGCAGAAACCACTGGCATGGTCCTGTCATGGATGACTTCATCTGTTCTTCCGATCTTATCAGGGATTGTGAAATCATCTGTTTTTGTTTTAAATACGATCCTGGATTCTTTTGGGGAATAAACAGCTGTGTATGTTTTATCTCCTTCAGAATGTCCAGCAACCGTTACTTCTTTTTGAGGGGAACTGATGCCGCTTCCTGTCCATCCAACAAAATCGTACCCTTCCTTTTGTGGATTTACCAGAGTAAAGGCACTGTCAAAATACGTGTACCCGATGGGATTCTTCTTGCCTCCAGGCAGTTTTCCGCCGGCGTAATCATAGGTCAGTGAATAAGTACGCGGAACAACTCTATAGAGGTTGTCCTGATCTTTTTCCTTTTGGCACTCAAAATGATTTGCGCAGTAGGCGTCTGAGAGAATGCTTGAAAAACGGCCGCCGGAGATAGCCATCGCATCATTTCCGGCAAGGTTGTCAAAAATGACTGCAGCTTTCTGGGTCCCGGAAATGACCCTTAAGTCTTTGTCTTCTGCCTGGTAAATCTGTATTGTTTTTATCAATGTTTCCTGGCTGTTGACGCTGTATTCACGGATGGCTGTATGCTTAAGACTTTTTAGAATACCGCCTGTAATGGATACATCCAAACTCTTCGCGGCGCCATACTCGCCTCCTCTGGATAAAACAGACAGAGCAGCACCGTCTAAAACTGAACCAGTACCCGGGTCAGCAGCAGATATGGTGTCAGCTGTTGCGGTGATCATACCGCCGGTGACAGACAGACTGCCTGCTCCGCAGAACTGGATCCCATTTTTACCTTCTATGGTTCCTCCGTTGACAGTCAGGTAACCGTCCTGCGGTTGATAAATTGCTGTCCCACTATTGCCCAACGCCTTGACTGTCCCTCCGTTGACTGTGACACTGGTCGCGTCACTAGTACCGTTTCCGGCAATTCCAAAAGAACCGCCCTCTACCAGACCACCGTTGATCACAAGTTCTGGCCGCCTGTCATCTTTCGTATCACTGATGATATTGATTCCGGATGTGGTGCCTTTGACTGAGGTATTCTGCCCACGGACTGTAACCTGCGGCACAGACCCCTCAGTCGGAGTGGCGTTCTTTTCGATTCTGATACCTGCACCGGAGATATCAGCCGCCGGGCGGGCTTCCAGCTTTACATTGTCCAGGATTACATTTCCGCAGCTTCGAATATAAAGCGGCATGCATATACTCATGGAGTCATAGTCGCTGCTACAGCTGCTGTAAATTGCTCCATCCCTGATGGTTACGGTGATACCGGCTGTATTGTATTTATTGACAAGAATCGTATAATTTTTTAAGCCGTCTATACTATGTCCATTCAAATTTAGAGTGATGGATTTATCAATCGTATAATATCCCACTGCGGCCGGAATATCTTTTAATACAATGATCTCCTCACCATCCGAAGCTTTGCTCAGTGCGGTACGAAGATTAGTATAGAACAGTTCATTTCCGTCACGGATGATTTTAGCTACATTGTTGTCCTCATCTGCGTATGGAGACGGAGCTTTGGCAGCACGGGAAACGGCTGCAGTGGTTTTGTCCGGTGTCTTGTTTTCTTTTGCAGGTTTTGCAGTCTTTTGAAGATCTGAGTTGGTCCCGGCTGTGCTGGTCTGTTCTTCTGTCTTGGGCTCCTCGGTCTCTTTAACAGTACTGGCCGGCAGTTCTGTTGAAACTGCCGATTTTGTTTGATTATCTGGCTCTTCTGCATTTTTTGCATATAGCACAAAACCATTCATGGACAATGCTATAGTAAATAATAGAACCAGCAAACGTTTTCTAAAGTGCTTGTTTTTTGTCATTTTCTACCCCCTTTATCCTAACCCCTTTTATATAGAAAAAACCAAAACAAAATATAGTTAATTTTAGTTTATACTTCCAGTTCATGTACTGTCAAGTACTATCGGAAAACCCCATTTTACTTGACTCAGCAGGTACTGAAAGATAGAATAAAATTATAAAGAAATTTGTCATACAGAGAGGGGATGTGCGCTGATGAAAAAGATTTTAGATGAATCGCTGGTCTACGAAATTCTCTCTGTAGTGGAAGAAATTCCGGAGGGAAATGTCGCCACCTATGGACAGATCGCAAGGCTGATCGGCAGAGACAAAAACTCCAGATTAGTCGGCACAGTACTGCGCAGGGCCGGTCTCTACGGAGAATATCCGTGCCATCGGGTTGTCAATCACGCTGGCCGGATTGTCCCCGGATGGACGGAACAAAGGTATTTATTAGAGCAAGAGGGAGTTTCCATGAAAAACGACACCCATGTTGATCTGAAGCGGTTTCAATGGGATTGTTAAAGGGATAAAAAGGAGAAGGATCATGATTTATACGGTACATTATGACTCTCCGGCAGGACGGATCCTGCTGGCGGCAAAGGAAGATGCATTAGCCGGGCTATGGATCGAACGCCAAAAATATTTTCTCGGATCTGTGAAGGAAGAGAAGAAGGAGCAGGAGGATCATCCTGTTTTAGTGCAGGCTAAGGCGTGGCTGGACCGGTATTTCGCGGGGGAAAAGCCTGAGATTACAGAGCTAAAGCTTTCACCTGAGGGGAGTGAATTTCGTCAGGCAGTATGGGAGATTCTCTGTCAGATCCCGTATGGAGAAGTGACAACCTACGGAGAAATATCCAAAGAGATTGCCTTAAAATTTGGAAGAAAGCAGATGTCAGCGCAGGCTGTGGGCGGCGCAGTCAGCCATAATCCCATCTCCATCATTATTCCCTGCCACAGGGTGGTGGGTTTCAACGGGAGCCTGACCGGTTACGCAGGAGGAATCGATAAAAAGATACAGCTGCTCACCCATGAAGGGGCAGATATGGAGCGGCTGTATGTACCAAAAAAGAGAACAGCGAAATAATCGAAAGAGGGAATAGCCAAGGACTATTCTCTTTTCTTTTTATTAGAGATATGGTTGCATTCCCGGAAGGATTCTGCTAAAATGGAAGGAACATATGTTCTTGGCGCTGGAGATAAAAAGTACGGATCCAAATAAATTACCAATAATGTGAACATACTAATCAGTCTTTTCTTGTGTTATACTAGGTCAATATATATGGAATTGTAAGAAACTGTTTTAAAGAAACGGATTTAGTTGAACATATCATTGCAAAGGAGGCTTTGAGCTATGGATCATTTTGAATTAGTATCTGAATTTGAACCCACCGGAGACCAGCCGGAGGCAATCAAACAGCTGGTCGGCGGGTTTAAGCAGGGCAACCAGTTTGAGACGCTTCTGGGTGTCACAGGTTCAGGCAAGACATTTACCATGGCAAATGTCATCAAAGAATTAAATAAACCAACCCTGATCATCGCACACAACAAAACGCTGGCTGCGCAGCTTTACAGTGAGTTCAAAGCGTTTTTTCCTCATAATGCAGTGGAATATTTTGTCAGTTATTATGATTATTACCAGCCGGAAGCCTATGTGCCCTCCACTGACACTTTTATCGAGAAGGACTCTTCAGTCAATGACGAGATCGATAAGATGAGGCACAGTGCCACAGCCGCCCTTATTGAGAGGAAGGACGTGATCGTAGTGTCCAGTGTGTCGTGTATCTACGGCATCGGTAACAAAGAAAGCTACACGGAGATGATGATCTCCCTGAGACCGGGCATGGAGAAGGACCGGGACCAGGTGATTGACGAGCTGATTAACATCCAATATGTCCGTAATGAGCTGGATTTCAAGAGGGGAACCTTCCGGGTAAAAGGCGATGTGCTTGAGATCCTTCCGGTATCCACCTTCGAGGAGGCTGTCCGGGTGGAATTCTTCGGGGATGAGATTGAACGTATTGTGGAGTTCGATGTGTTGACCGGGGAAGTTAAGAGAAGCATTAACTTTCTGGCCATTTTTCCGGCATCCCACTATGTAGTGCCGCAGGAACAGATCGAGCGTGCCATCGTAGACATTAAAAAGGAGATGGCAGAGAGGGTTAAGTATTTCCAGGAAAATGACCAGCTCATCGAAGCCCAGAGGATCGCCGAGAGGACCAACTTTGACATTGAGATGATGAGAGAGACTGGATTCTGCTCGGGCATTGAGAACTATTCCAGGCATCTCACCGGTGGAAAGCCGGGAGAACCGCCAAATACTCTCATCGATTTCTTTGGGGATGATTTTCTGATCATCGTGGACGAGTCCCACATTACGATACCGCAGATTGGCGGTATGTATTCTGGAGACCAGTCCAGGAAGTCCACATTGGTAGACTTCGGATTCCGGCTGCCGTCGGCAAAAGACAACCGCCCGCTGGAGTTCAGCGAGTTTGAGAGTAAGATTGACCAGATGATGTTTGTTTCTGCGACTCCGAGTAAGTACGAGGCCGGGCATGAGCTTCTGAGGGCAGAACAGATCATACGCCCTACCGGTCTTCTGGATCCACCGATTGATGTGCGCCCGGTGAAGGGGCAGATCGATGACCTTCTGTCTGAGGTCCATAAGGAGACAGAACAGGGGCATAAGGTTCTCGTGACAACCCTCACGAAGAGGATGGCGGAGGAGCTGACTGATTACATGAGGGAAGTAGGAATCCGCGTAAAGTACCTGCATTCAGACATTGATACTCTGGAGCGGACAGAGATTGTCAGAGATCTGAGGATGGATGTGTTTGACGTGTTGGTGGGAATCAACCTGCTGAGAGAAGGTCTGGATATTCCGGAGATTACGCTGGTTGCCATCCTGGACGCAGATAAGGAAGGATTTTTAAGATCAGAGACATCCCTGGTACAGACGGTCGGCCGTGCGGCCAGAAACAGTGAAGGACATGTTATCATGTATGCGGACAATATAACTGATTCCATGGAGGCTGCCATCAGTGAGACCAACCGGAGAAGGGCTATCCAGGATCAGTATAATAAGGAGCATGGCATCACACCGCAGACGATCAAGAAAGATGTCCGTGACCTGATCAAGATTTCTGATGAGGAGGAAGCGGTACAGTCCAACGAAAAAGACGTTGAGTCCATGAATAAGAAAGAACTTAAAGAAAACATTGAACGGCTCACCAAGAAGATGAACAAAGCGGCGGCAGAGCTGAACTTTGAAGAGGCTGCAGCACTTCGCGATGAACTGAAGGAATATAAGATTGCTTACAGAGATTATGATAAGTAAGGAGATACTATGAAGAAGGATGTTATCCGAATCAAAGGGGCGAAAGAGCACAATCTAAAGAATGTAGATTTAGAAATACCAAGGAATGAGTTTGTTGTCCTGACCGGACTGAGCGGCTCAGGGAAGTCCTCTTTGGCATTCGACACGATTTACGCGGAGGGACAGAGGCGGTATATGGAGTCTCTTTCCTCCTATGCAAGGCAGTTCCTTGGGCAGATGGAAAAACCTGATGTTGACAGCATTGAAGGGCTGTCCCCTGCGATTTCCATTGACCAGAAGTCGACAAACCGAAATCCCAGATCCACAGTTGGAACCGTGACGGAGATCTACGATTACTTCCGTCTGCTGTACGCCAGGATCGGTATCCCGCACTGTCCTAAGTGCGGAAAACCGATCAGCAAGCAGACCGTGGATCAGATGGTTGACCGGATCATGGAGATGGAAGAGGGGACAAAGTTTCAGCTTCTGGCACCGATTGTCCGGGGACGGAAGGGCAGGCACGAGAAGATCTTCTCCAATGCCAAGAGAAGCGGCTATGTCCGTGTGAGAGTGGATGGAAATATCTATGACCTGGAGGAAGAGATCACACTGGACAAGAATAAGAAGCATAATATAGAGATTGTTGTGGACCGCCTGGTTGTCAAGAAGGGGATTGATAAGAGACTTTCTGATTCTATCGAGACAACGTTAGACCTGGCGGACGGTCTGATGACCGTGGATATCATCGGCGGAGAGCCGATGAACTTCAGCCAGAGCTTTTCCTGCCCGGACTGTGATATCAGCATCGATGAGATTGAACCGAGGAGTTTTTCTTTCAACAATCCGTTCGGGGCGTGCCCGGTCTGTCATGGACTTGGGTATAAGATGGAATTTGACGTGGATCTGATGATCCCGGACCAGAAACTGAGTATTGCCGAAGGAGCCATCCAGGTGATGGGATGGCAGTCCTGTACGGATAAAAAAAGTTATACCAGAGCTATTCTGGACGCCCTTGCCAAAGAGTTTAAGTTTGACCTGAACACACCGTTTAAGGATTATCCAAAGAAGATCAAGGATATTCTTCTCTATGGAACCAACGGAAAAGAAGTCAAGGTTTACTATACCGGACAGAGGGGGCAGGGTGTTTATGATGTAGCTTTTGAAGGACTGATCAGGAACGTGGGCCGCAGGTATAGAGAATCCTCTGAGTCTATGAAGGCCGAATATGAAAACTACATGACGGTGACGCCGTGTGAAGAATGCCATGGACAGAGACTGAAAGCGGAGTCTCTGGCAGTTACCGTAGCAGGGAAAAATATTGCCGAGATGTGTGAGATGTCTGTGGGAGAGATCTTAACCTTCCTGGATGAGATGGAACTGACGGAACGGCAGCAGTTTATCGGAAGCCAGATCCTCAAGGAGATTAAGGCCAGAGTTGGCTTTCTTAATAATGTAGGACTGGAATACCTGACACTTTCCAGAGCCACAGGTACACTGTCTGGAGGAGAGGCCCAGAGAATCCGTCTGGCAACACAGATCGGCTCAGGTCTAGTGGGAGTAGCATATATTCTGGATGAGCCAAGCATCGGACTCCATCAGAGAGACAACGATAAGCTCATCAATACCTTAAAGAACCTAAAAGATCTGGGGAATACCCTGCTGGTGGTAGAGCACGACGAGGATACGATGCTGGCGGCAGACCACATTGTGGATGTGGGACCCGGAGCTGGGGAAAACGGTGGAGAGATCATAGCCCAGGGTACCGCCCAGCAGATCATGAAGAACAAAAAATCTGTCACAGGCGCATATCTAAGCGGAAGGATTAAGATTCCGGTTCCAAAAGAACGCAGAAAGCCGGCAGGCTGGATGAAGGTGATTGGAGCCAGGGAGAATAACCTAAAGAACATTGATGTGGATATCCCTCTCGGGGTATTCACCTGTGTGACCGGCGTGTCCGGCTCAGGAAAGAGTTCTCTGATCAACCAGATCGTATACAAAAGGCTGGCGAAGGAGTTAAACCGTGCCAAGATAAAAGCGGGAAAGCATACCGACATAGAAGGGTTTGACCAGCTGGACAAGATTATTGACATTGATCAGTCTCCGATCGGGCGGACACCAAGGTCCAATCCGGCAACTTATACGGGTGTCTTTGACCAGATTCGGGATTTGTTTGCTATGACAAAGGACGCAAGAAGCCGTGGATACAATAAAGGGAGATTCAGCTTTAATAAAAAGGGCGGAAGGTGTGAGGCATGTGCCGGAGACGGTATCATTAAGATCGAGATGCATTTCCTTCCGGACGTGTATGTTCCATGTGAGGTATGCCAGGGAAAAAGGTATAACAGGGAGACACTGGAAGTCCTTTATAAAGGCAAGAGTATTTATGATGTTCTGGATATGACGGTTGAGGAAGCGTGTGAGTTTTTTGCCAGCATTCCGAGCATCAGCCGGAAGATGGAGACTCTCAGGGATGTGGGGCTTTCTTACATCCGTCTCGGGCAGCCGTCAACCCAGCTTTCTGGGGGAGAAGCACAGAGGATCAAATTGGCAACGGAGCTGAGCAAAAGAAGTACAGGAAAAACCATCTATATATTAGATGAGCCTACCACTGGACTTCATTTTGCCGATGTGCACAAGCTTGTAGATATTCTGGGTAAGCTCACGGAAGGCGGTAATACGGTGATTGTGATCGAGCATAACCTGGAAGTCATTAAAACAGCAGATTATATTATTGATATCGGCCCTGAAGGCGGCAATAAAGGAGGAACAGTTGTAGCTCAGGGAACCCCAGAAGAAATATGTAAGGTGGAACAGTCGTATACAGGAAAATACCTGAATAAATATCTAAGATCATAAAGAACTGCCGGACATGCATTGCATGCCGGCAGTTTTTTGTACGGCGTATCAGCTTTTGCTAATCTTCCATTTGTTTTCCAAGGAAAGAAGCTCCGATTTTTGCGATGGTCAAATCCTGATCGGTTATTTTAGAATCATTGGAAAGAATACAGACAAGGCCGATGGCGTCCCCTTCAGCGATGATGGTGGCCGCCGCCTGGCTTATAAATTCATCTGGGAAATCTGAGATGATCGGCACAAACTTCTGATCTCCTTTGTTTGCGCTGAATTGTCCGCGGTCAATGATGATCTGTTCTGCCTGTTCGTGCAAAAGTTTTCCGGACAATTTCTTGCCGTTTGGTCCTGCGGCAGCGATGACAGAATCCTGATCGCAGATGCAGATCGTGTGAGGAAGGGTGGCAGCTATGGACTCAGCATATTGTTTTGCCACCTGCCCCATCTCTCCGATTGGAGAATATTTTTTTAGTATGATGCTTCCGTCATGCTCTGTAAATATCTCCAAAGGATCGCTTTCTCTGATATGCATTGTCTTTCGGATCTCTTTTGGAATCACGATCCTTCCCAAGTCATCGATACGTCGTACTATTCCTGTTGCTCTCATGTGTTTACGTCTCCTCTCACATACATATATTTTCCCATGTGGATATTGTTTGCATCGAGAGAAAAAATATACCAAAACTCTTTTCACTATGATATAATTAAAAACTAGAGCAAGTCCAAAACAAAGGATTTTATTATCCTGAAGATGAAGGAGCAGAGCAATGATATTAAAAATTAAGTTATCGGTAAAAGATTTATTTCGATTTTCTATGATTCATTCATACCAGGGACAGACAGGGATTTTTACTGCCTTTTGTATTTTGGTTGGAATTATGATGATATTCCGGGGCATCGCTCAGAGCAGTGCTTATTACGGATTTATGGGTGTTTTGATCATGGTACTTTTTGTACTTGTGACACCGCTTACATTATATATGAAGGCAAAGAAGCAGGCGGCAACAAACCCTATGTATAAGACAGAGTCTGTTTATGACATGCAGGATGACGGGATCCATGTGACCATCGATGACCAGAACGGAAATATTCCGTGGGATCAGATTGTCAAGATCAGATATAACCGGGGTATGTATATTTTATATACAGGAAAGCAGAGCGCTTTTATTTTCACCGATGAGGCTCTCGGCAGCAGAAAAGACGAGATCATGAATTATATTTACCAGCATGTACCGGCCAGCACAAAACTTCCTAAGAATGCAAAAAGGGCTTAGTGCGATGGAGAGTTTCAGCAGCAGGGATACATTTCAGGCAGGCTTTTTGCTTGCACAGCAGGCAGGCCCTGGAGACGTTTACTGTCTGGAGGGAGACTTGGGAGTCGGCAAAACCGTATTCACCCAGGGTTTCGCAAAGGGCCTGGGAATCGAGGAGCCTGTGCAGAGCCCCACATTCACCATCGTGCAGGAGTATGAGGACGGACGGCTCCCTTTCTACCATTTTGATGTGTACCGTATCGGTGATGTGGAGGAGATGGATGAAATAGGATATGAACATTATATTTACGGGCAGGGAGTATCTTTGATCGAGTGGGCCAATCTCATTCAGGAGATCCTTCCTGATCATTATACAAAGATTACGATTTCTAAAAACCTGGAACGTGGGTTTGATTACCGGGAGATCAAGATTGAGGAGATATAGATGAAGATTTTAGCATTGGATAGTTCGGGTCTTGTGGCATCGGCTGCTTACCTTGTGGACGGCGCGATGATTGCTGAGTATACGGTCAACGACAAATTGACCCATTCACAGACGCTGCTCCCTATGCTGGATGTCATAAGAGGACAGGTAGGAATTGAGCTGACTGAACTGGATGCCATCGCGGCTGCCATGGGACCGGGATCCTTTACAGGATTGAGGATTGGAGCAGCTACAGTCAAGGGGCTGGGGCTGGCTCTTGACAAACCAGTCATACCGGTGCCGTCTGTGGACGGGCTGGCATATCAGCTATACGGAGCACAGGGCATCATCTGTCCTGTTATGGATGCCAGGAGAAATCAGGTTTATACTGGATTCTACAGGTTTGAACACGGACAGTTCAGAGTCATGAAAGAGCAGTGTGCCCAAAGTATCAGCGATACTTTGGATCAGTTGAAGGAATACAAGGAAACTGTGACGTTTCTTGGGGATGGAGTTCCAGTCCATAAGGAAGTCATATCAGAGCATATGGGAGAACACGCACTGTTTGCCCCTGGGTTTGCGGCAAGGCAGAGAGCGGGTGCAGTAGGAGCTCTGGCCGAATTATATTATCAGCAGGGGAAAGCAGTTTCTGCTGATGACTTTGAACCTGAATATTTACGGAAATCCCAGGCAGAAAGGGAAAGAGAAGAACGACTGAGAAATGAAAAAACCAATATTTGAGGTAAGAGAAAAAGATCTGCCGATGATCGCGGAGTTGGAGAAGCAGTGTTTTTCTGATCCATGGTCACTTCGTGTGATCGAAGATGCCTTCAAAAACAATGACTATTTTATTTATGTATGGCGTGACATGAAACGCGTCAGCGGTTATGTCATAGGCAGAATAGCAGCGGACGAAGGTGAACTGTTGAGAGTAGGCGTGCTTCCGTTCATCCGTAATTTCGGGATTGGTGCACGGCTGGTATGTGTCCTTCAGGAAGAACTTGCAAAAAGACGGGTGTCTGCGGTTTATCTTGAGGTGAGGGAATCCAACATCCAGGCCATCCATATGTATAAAAAGAGAGGATTTATCGTCCAGGGACGAAGGCCCAAATATTACCGAAATCCAATGGAAGACGCTGTTTTAATGCGTTGGGACGTACCGGCCCAATCATTACCAGTAGTATCCGAAGAAGAACCTTCTTATAATGAGACCCATAAGGAGGAGAATGAGATGATGTGCAACTTATGTGGTCGAACTATAAAAGAGAAGGAAGATTATTTTAAGGGAGAAAAGCAGTGGGGATATTTTTCGGACAAAGATCTGGAATGCCACGAATTTTTTCTTTGTGAACATTGTTATGACGAGCTGGTGAAGAAGTTTAAGATCCCAGTCTCAGTCAAGGAAAAAAGTGAAGTTTTGACTTAGAAAAAAGGATAAAAAATGTTAGATGTATGTTTATTAGGCACCGGAGGCATGATGCCTCTTCCATATCGGAAACTGACGGCATGTATGACACGGTTTAACGGACATGACGTGCTGATTGACTGCGGTGAGGGAACTCAGGTGGCCATCAAGGAACGGGGGTGGAGTGTAAAACCTCTGGATGCCATTTGTTTTACCCATTTTCACGCGGATCATATCAGCGGCCTGCCGGGCCTTCTGTTGACTCTCGGAAATGCGGAGAGGACGGAGCCCCTTTTGATCATTGGACCAAAAGGAGTAGAGCGGGTCGTTCAGTCATTGAGGATTATCGCCCCCGATCTTCCATTTGAAATTGAATTTCTCGAACTCTCCGGAAAAACCCAGGTGATCCCGATGGATGGATATCAGATTGAGGCATTCCGGGTTCAGCATAATATTGTATGCTACGGATATAATATTGTGATACCGAGGGCCGGAAAGTTTGACCCTGATAAGGCCAGACAAAATGAAATTCCGATGAAATACTGGAGCCGGCTGCAAAAGGGGGAGACCCTGGAGGCTGACGGCCGTGTGCTGACCAGCGATATGATCCTTGGGGAAGCCAGAAAAGGGATTAAGCTGACCTACTGTACGGACACCAGGCCTATCCCTGCCATAGCCGAGCATGCTAATGGAGCGGATCTGTTTATCTGTGAGGGTATGTACGGGGAAGAGGGAAAAGAGAAGAAGGCAAAAGAATATAAGCATATGACATTTTATGAAGCCGCAAGGCTTGCAAAACAGGCAGATGTGGGTCAGCTTTGGCTGACTCACTACAGCCCGTCTTTAGTGAGACCGGAAGAATTTATGGGGAAAGTCAGAGAGATCTTTCCAAGGACTAAGGCGGGGAAGGACGGGAAGACCATTACTTTAGATTTCAGTGAGGAATAAGGAGCGGACAATGGATAAGATTATTAAGA